>JAUVSX010000479.1 GCA_030596915.1 Chloroflexota bacterium
GCGAGCACTGCACGTACGACGAGCAGGACCTCAACATGAGGTTCCCCCCGGAAGGTGGTCACGCAGATAAGCCGGAAACGTGTATATTCTGGCGGAAGGGGGCGCAGTGATGAGCAGGGTTCGAAGGACATACACGCGCGAGTTCAAGCGAGAGGCAGTGCGCTTGCTGGACAGCACCGGCAAGCCAGCGGCGCGGATCGAGGAGGACCTGGGGATCGGGGACGGGTGTTTGCTGCGGTGGAAGAAGCAGCTAGTGGAGGAAGGAGAGTACGCTTTTCCTGGCCACGGGCGCATGACACCGGAGCAGGAGAGGGTCCGGGAGCTGGAGCGCGAGAACCTGGTGCTGCGGCAGGAACGAGATATCCTGAAGAAGGCAATCGCCTTCTTCTCGCACCCAAAAGGATGAGGTTCGCCTTCTTGGAGGAGCACCGGGAGATGTATGCGGTGTTGCGCTTGTGTCAGGTGCTGGAGGTGTCGCGGAGCGGGTACTACGCCTGGCGCAAGCGCCCAATGAGCGCGGCTGAGACGGTGCCACAGGCATCCGCAGATGCGCCTCTCCCGCGCGGCGCTCGCAAGAACCTCCCCGAAGACAGCCGTTGAGGCGTCCGAAGATTGCTCGACGTTCGGCCCGACGCCCCCGAGACGGTGGCTGCTCGCAATGGGCAGGCCCCCCTTCCGCAGAACGGCTGGGTGTCGGTACTCCGACACACGTTCTGCCTACGCCTGTACTCAGGCGCGTCTTCGGCGCGCGGGGTCATTCGCGCTGGACGCCCTCTCCAACGCTGTTGCCCGCACAACGGATCAGGTTCCGGCCAGGACTGTCCCTGCGTTCACGTGAGGCTATAATGTGGCTTGCACTGCACCTGCGTGTCGCGGCCAGCGGGATGAGTTGCGACGCGCCTCTGGTTCGTTGCGGAGGATTCGTAGTATGAGATCCGATCAAGAAGGCTCGGATAACGGACGTGTGCGCATCAATGCTGCTTGCCGAGAGGTGATCGTCGGGCGTCCATACCAGTTCACCGTCACATACGAGGCTGGCCCAAGGGGAGTTCAGAGAGGTGCGTGTCTGCGCTTCAAGCTTCCTGGCTTCAGGGTCGATCAATTCTGGGGCCAGGTTCCGGTTTACTGCTCCAGCCCTGCTGCCACACTAAGGTGCTCGAACGCGGTGCCCGCCGTGAATGGAAAGCACGGCTTCGAGTTCTTTGCACTGGACTATCTCTTCGTCACAATCGACGGCGACGCCCTGAGGGAAGGAGACTCGGTTGCCGTAGTGTGCGGCGACACAATCGTTCCACAGATGATAGCTCCCAAACTCGCCTGCCGGTGGGCAGTTGAAGTCGCCACCGACCTCGATGGCTCACGATCCGCCCCTGGGAGCGGTTTCTACCTCGTCCCAGAAGCGCCGGTGATCAGCTTTGTGAGCGACATCGCGACCAACATCGAAGTCACGATCCCTTCGAGCACGGTTGCCGGCCAGCCCTTCGACGCCGTTGCTAGAGCGAGGGACCAGTACATGAACACCGCGACGGGCTACACCGGTACCATCGAGCTCACGACCGAAAGAGGGCAGGCATCTGGCGCACTTAGACATTCGTTTGACCCGGGGGACAGCGGCTTGCACGTGTTCAGAAACGTAGTCCTCCCGACCAGTGGCATCAATCGCCTTCACGCTACCGACGTGCCCTACGGATTGTATGCCCGCAGCAACCCCAGCAAGACGACTACGTCCGGTTCAGCCGGACGGCTGTACTGGGGCGATACCCACACGCACTCCAGCATCTCAGCGGACTCGGCGGCCGTGGGCTCCCCCACTCCCCCGCACCCCGCGAAGGTGTACGACTACGCGCGTAATGTGTCGAACCTGGACTTCTGTATGGTGACCGATCACAGCGAAGATCTGACCGCCGAGGACTGGGCCGAGACCCAGCAGGCTGCCCGAAGCGCGTACGACCCAGGCGGGTTTGTCGCCTTCAGCGCCTTCGAGGCCACCCATCAGCCATTGCGTCGCGATGGCGACAAGAACGTCTACTTCCTCACCGATGATGAGCAGTACGTCTCCGAGGGGTCCACGACCGAGATGTATGAGCGCCTAAGACTGGGGAAAGGCCAGGTGATGGTCATACCGCATCAGCACGCGAGAACGAACTGGGGCCTCCACGACCCAGAGCTGGAGCGGGTGGCTGAAGTGTACGCCCACTGGGGCTGTGGCTTGTCACCAGAGTCGGAGCCGCCAATGATTCCAGGGACCAGGCTCCTGCCCGAGCACTATGTCAGCCACGCCTTGGAGCAGGGCATCCGCATCGGATTCATCGCCAGCGCGGACCACTCTGGCGGCCGGCCCGGTGACGACTTCTGGTGGGGGCCCAACAAACTGATTGGGTACACAGGCGGCCTGGCCGCCGTCTACGCGCCTTCTCTCACACGCGAGGGGATATGGAACGGCCTGTGGCGCCGCCGGTGCTACGCTACCACGCGCGCCCGGATCCTGCTCGAATTCGCGATCAGCGGGCACGTGATGGGCGCAGAATACGACGTCGCCGCCGGATTGGCAGACGAGCGTCAACTCACGATCGGGGTGAACGGAACGGCGCCGATTGCGGAGATCGAGGTAATCAAGAACGGCCGGCGACTGGTGTCCTGGCCTGGCGGTGGCGCCTTGGACCTCGCACTCAGCCACATCGACCAAGACCGTGAGCAGCAGACAGACTACTACTATGTTCACGTGAGACAAGAGGACGGAGAACAGGCGTGGTCGAGCCCAATATGGGTGACCGTACTGCCGGATGTGAGGTGATTCTGCCGCCGGAGTAAGAAAGCGGCTTGCGCGGCCACCCAGACAGGGCGGAGAGTCACCTGGGTTGATTGAGCCGGCGCAGGCGCATCCATGACAGCGCCCTGGGGTCGACGACCGGAGCAGTGCCGACGGCGACAGGCCGCGGCCGGCAACCTGCGCTCAGGCCCGAAGATCTTCGCCGATAGCCGCTGCTGCGCACCGACCGGCGGCACCCTTGCGCCGAATTACCCACGCGGATAGCGCTGCGCAGCAAGAC
>JAUVSX010000168.1 GCA_030596915.1 Chloroflexota bacterium
GGAGATACTTGACGCCGGCTAGTGTTCTCAGGTCGGTGACCTTCCGGCCCGCCAGCGTCGCCGGCGCCTGACTGCTCAAGCGCCTCACCATCTCCGCTTTGGAGACAGGGCAGCGCAGCGGTATGTCGCGACGTGCATACCGCGCAGGCCCCACGGCCGACTGCAGATCCTCGACAAGTTCGTGCAGAGGAACACCAGCGGCCGATACGATTTCCAGGAGTAGCAACCCCATCAGGACGCCATCTCCCTCCGGAATGTGACCCTTGATTGTGATCCCGCCGGACTCCTCTCCGCCGATAAGCACGTCCCCATTCACGATCTGATCGGCGATCTGACCGAAGCCCACGGGCGTCTCCACCAAGGGCAGCCCGTACGAGGCCGCGAGCCGGTCGACCATCCGCGTTGTCGATACGCTCTTCACAACCGTGCCACGCCAGCCTCGATTCTCGACCAGATAGCGCAGGGCGAGAGCGAATACGTGATGCGGGTCAACGAAGTTTCCGAATGCATCCATCGCGCCAATGCGGTCGCCGTCGCCATCAGTTGCCAGACCGAGGCTGGCCTGATCCGCGTGGATGGCAACCTTGAGCATGTCCAGGAAGCGCGGGATGGGCTCCGGGTGGATGCCCCCGAATCCCGGGTTCATCTCCCCCCGCACCTCGCGGACGTGACAACGCGTGCGGGCAAGCACGTCGGCTATGCACTTGCGCCCCGACCCGTACATCGCGTCAGTCACGACCCTTAGCTCACCGTCTGAGATGATATCCAGGTCAATGAGGCCGCTGATGTGCTCGTAGTAGGCCCACGCGGGGTCAAACCTTCGAATCAGGCCGCCGTCGAGGGCCGCATCGTAATCTATGATGCTCGGACCTCGACCCACCTCCTGGTTGCGCGCCAGGTACCCTTCGACTTTGTCCGTCTGGGCTGGCAGGGCCGCCCCGCCGAAGCTGGCCTTGAGCTTGACGCCGTTGTACCTCGGCGGCTTGTGGCTAGCGGTGATCATCACCCCGGCTGCAGCCTGCTTGTCAACAACGGTGTACGAGATGGCGGGGGTAGGGCAGTCCGCACGAGTGAGCCAGGCAACGATGTTGTTTCCCGCCAGGACACGGGCCACTTCGGCCGCATACCGATCAGAGAGGAATCGCGTGTCGAACCCGACGATGACCTCCGGTCGCTGGCCGCGGGACTCAGCCTGGACGTAGTCGGCGACCGCCTGGGCTATGAGCCGCAGGTTGGCGAAGGTGAAAGACTCGGAGATAACGGCACGCCACCCATCGGTACCGAACTTGACACTCACTCCTGCATCTCCCCGGTGGTCAGTTCCACATTGCCAGATTGGTGCTCAATGTCAAAGCGCTATCGCCGTGGGTGGCAATAGCGCAAACACCCGCCCCTGGTTATCATTATAGCCACAGAGCAGGACTGTGCAACCGATTGCTCACGCAATCTCCCAACGACCGCAGCGACCACCCCAGCGCAGCAATCGTACGTGTCTTCCCCGCGTTCGGCCGCCTCAAGGTGATTGCCGAACAGAAGCTTGCACGGCGCGCACAGCGTTTCCGGGCAGTGGGTGACCCCCCCCAGGGTCGAACGTGCGACGCGTCCTGTCGAGAGCAGGCGCCACGTCCACTCCAAGGGCACGCAAGTGCCCCTCGGCTATCACAGTCCAGTTGCCCACAGGGGGAAATGCGACGCGCCGAGACGTCACGGCGCCTCTCCCACGAGTTCGCGGTAGACCGCCACCGTCTTCCGGGCTATCTCCGCCTGGGTGAATCGAGCGAGAACACGCTCTCTGCCACGGCGCGCCAAGTGGCTCCAAAGCTCACGATCACGCATCAGTCGAGCCAGACAATCGTGCAGCGCCGTAACATCTCCTTCGGGGAAGACCAGGCCTGCCTCGCCCACCACCCGAGGTATCTCGCCACAGTCGGACCCCACGACGGGCACACCAGCAGCCATAGCCTCTATCAGCACTCGCCCAAACTGCTCGACCCAGTTGGGGCGTGAGAGTGAGGGCAACACCAGCGCGTCCAACTCCCGATAGTATGCCGGCATCCGTGCCGAAGACACGTGTCCGTCGAAAAAGACTCTATCGGCGAGTCCGAGGTGATGCGCCAGCGTCTCCAGGTGGGACCGCAGCGGTCCCGCGCCGGCGATGGCCAACCGCCATTCACCACCCAGGCGCGCAGATGCCCGGAGCAACACGTCCACGCCCTTCTCCGGGACGAGGCGCCCAACGTAACCGATGACAAAACCGCGATCGGGCGCCCTCCGAACGGTCCGAGGGAAAAAGTCGTCGGTGGAAACGCCGAACTGGGGGACTACTGCCAGCGGGCCACCATAGCCCTTTGCGCGCCAGACGGCAGATGCCCCAGCGCTTCCCGCAATGGCGTAGTCCACGTTGCGCAAGTTGTAGCGCTCGATCAGGCGAAAGGGCAGCGGGTAGCGCCGCTGCAGGTTCTGCCACGAGAACCATAGCGTCCGCGCGCCAATGCTCTTGCCGAGTCGGAGCGCGTGGTAGGTGGCTAAGTTGTAGGGCTCCTCATCGATGTGCACGATGTCGGGTCTGGTCGCACGCATGCGGCGCCCCAGTCTGGGATAGAAGTGCAGATGGAAGCTGCCGTTGAAGGCGATGGGCTCGACGGCTAGCTCATATCCGGAGGTTTGTGCCCGTTCGAGCACTGACGTGTGGCCGCGCTCCCGCCACGACGGGGGGACGGCAACCGTGAGCTCAATGTCAGGGAAGCGCGCAATCTCAACCAGCTTGCTCTGGTACGATCCGATCAGGCATGCCTTCGAGATCATCAGGACACGCACTGGCAGTTCCTTGTCCGGGCGGGCGCCAGTGCGACTTGAGCACCGGAAGGCTGCGCCCCGTAGGCGCTCTCATCCCCCCAATGCCCAGCTTGGGGAACGGAGCACGCGGCCCGACGCGAGCGCGCTTGTGCAACCGCCGGTGTGGCTGCTCCCCACTCTGACCGCACCCCCCGGTTTAGGGGTTTGACAAGCACTTGCATTGTGCTATAATGCCCGCGAATTGGCAAGTCGAATGGGGAGCGAAGTCGCTCGGACCTTTGGCGCAGGCGGAACTGGAAGCGGGCTGGCACTGACGGCAACGTGCCGTCGCAGTGGCGCGGATCCGCTCGCCGCCGCTTTCGGGCAATCACTTCGTGGCTTCGCCACGGACAGGTTATGCAGAGGTTCTCACCGACGCATGGGTGATCCGCCCGGCCGTCGAGGGCTGTCGTGAGTCCTCATCATTAGTATGATCGCCGCCACGCTGGACGGGCTTCGGCCTCGCGTGGCGATGTTCGTCTGGCGGACAGACAGAGACAGACTGGGGCCGTCTGAGGGGGGATGCATATGATTCGAAAACGCGTGTTACTTGCGATCCTGATGGCAGCCATGCTATTGGGGGCGGCGTCGGTCACTTCGCTGGCCGACCCCGAACCTCTGCCGCCGGCTCAGGGGGGGAACCTCCTCCAGAATCCTGGCTTCGAGGGAATCACCTGTCGGTCCGGTTCTGCACCGGGTTGGTGCGACGACAACTGGACCCACGACGCCTTCGACGGGAGCACCCACGGGAATATATTCACGCCGCAGGGCTGGGTAACGTGGTGGCGCACAGGGGGTGACTACGCCCAGCCAGAGGTCAAGGTTATCCCGAATGTCGATCCTTTCGTCGGGCCGCCGGCCCGAGTCAACAGTGGTAACTATGCTCTGCTCTACTTCAATTTCTTCCGCCTCCAGGATGGCGGCCTGTACCAGAAGGTGAACGGCCTCACACCCGGCTCGACGGTACAACTGACAGCCCAGGGCCACGGGTGGGCGTGCGATGAGGACGGGAGCCCCTATAGCTGTGGCGATCCGTGGACGCAGACGTTTCAGGTCGGGATTGAGCCAAACGGGGGTACGGACCCCTTCTCACCTTCTATCGTCTGGAGCACGGAACAGACAGCTCCTGACTCATACAGGTCGATCGGCGCTGCCACGGCCCAGGTGGGACCGGCGGGCAGCGTGACGGTGTTCCTGCGGGCGAAGCCCAAGTGGCCTGTCAAGCACGCCGATGCGTACTGGGATGATGCCAGTCTCGTACTGACCGCGGGGGGCGCACCGGCCGAACCCACGCAGGCGCCAGCGCCTGCGGCGCCGGACGGACCGCCACCCACACCGCGCCCAAAGCCAACTCCCCGCCCCGACGGAGCGATCGTACACGTTGTGGAGTACGGCGACACGCTCGGCGGCATAGCCTTGGCCTACGACACAACGGTGGACGAGCTCCACCGGCTGAACGCCGGGTCCATTGGAGCCAACAACATGATCGTGGTTGGCCAAGAATTGGTCGTCTCGGCGCCCACGCAGCCCGTGGCAGCCGACCCAACCCCGGTTCCCGATCAGCCAACACCAGCCCCCGAGGGCGAAGCCGGCGGTCCCGAGGCCGTGCTTGAGGGAAACACGATCTGCGTCGTGGCCTACCACGATCGGGACGGCAACACGTTCAGGGCCGCAGATACCGAGGAGTTGCTGCCCAACGCAGAGTTCCTGCTCGCCGACGCATCAGGTGTGCTCAGCCGGTACACGTCGGACGGGCTCCACGAGCCCTACTGCTTCAGTGGGCTGGCGCCAGGCACTTACCGGGTGATACTGAACTCACCGGCGGGGTACGAGCCCAGCGGCCCGGCCGAGTGGCCGGCAGCGCTAACCGAAGGGGCCAGGCTTGAGCTTCAGTTTGGCAACGTGCGGAGCGATGGTACGGGACAGCCCGCCGACGGAGAAGGCTCTGAGTCCGAACCCGCGGGCGAGGGGAACAGCGGCAACTCGGCGGGGAGCGCGGTCAGCGCTGTCCTCTCCACCATCGCGAAGGTAAGCGGCATTCTGGTGCTCGTCCTTGCCACCGGTGTGGCAGTCCTGTTCGTCTTCACGCGCCGCAGGTACTAGCGAGCGACTACCGGACCAGGGGGTCGCGCACGACGTCCGTCCTACACGACAGGGCGTCGCCTGAGAGTGAAGTCCTCAGGCGACGCCCTTTTCTGTTAGTATGCATTCCCCGATCGGAACAGGTTGAAGACTGTACGGATCAGTATCTTGATATCCAGAACGAGCGACCAGTTCTCTATATACCACAGGTCGTACTTGGTCCTCTCAGAAATGGAGGTATCGCCGCGCAGCCCGTTGGCCTGCGCCCAACCAGTTAGGCCCGCCTTCTCCCAGTGACGGTCCATGTAGCGGGGGATGGAGCGACGGAATTGGTCGACATAGACGGGACGTTCAGGGCGCGGACCCACGAGGCTCATTTCCCCGAAAAGCACGTTGACCAACTGGGGAAGCTCATCGACGTTGATGCGCCGGATGACGCGCCCCAAGCGAGTAACACGGGGGTCGTCCTTCACAGTCCAACCTGGCCCCCCAGCTTCGGCGTCGGTCCGCATCGAACGGAACTTCAGCATGCGGAACGGGCGCGCGTCGAGGCCCATCCGCTCCTGCGCATAGAAGACTGGTCCGCGGGAGTCGAGTTTGATCAGTATCGCCATCAGCACCATCAACGGCGAGAGCACGACCAGGAGAAAGGCGCCGCCCACCAGGTCCATCGTGCGTTTGACCGTGCGGCGCCAGCCGCGCAGCGCGATGTCTCGCACAGTTAGCAGCGGAAGTCCGCCCAGGTCGCCAATGCTCACCTGGCTCGCCATGATCTGAAACACGTCTGGATAAACTTTGATGGTGACCTTACCCCGCTCGCACTCCGAGATCAGGGGCAGAATCTCCGGCTGCGTCGCCTCGGGCAGGCCGATTATCACCTCGTCCACCTCGTGCTCATCGCTCAACCGTGCCAGATCGCGGGCCTGGCCCAGCACCGGCGCGAGAGGCGGCGCGTGGGACTGGCCATCGACAGAAACGAGGCCGACCACCTTGTAGCCGAGTCCGGGATTCGATTGGATCTTCTGGAAGATCATGCGGCCCACATCGCCGGTGCCCACGACCAGCACGCGGTCACGGCCCCATCCCCGCCTACGAAGCCTCGCGCGGATCTGCCCGTGGACCACCCGTCCGAGGGTGATGAAAAGGATCGTGAGCGCCCATCCGTACAGGATCATCCCACGCGAGAAGTCCAGTTCTGCCGGGCTGTTCTTGAAGAGGAGCGAGTCGAGCGCCACACCCATAAGCGTGGCCACCGTCGAGAAGACGAAGATCTTCAGAAACTCCTCGACGCGCGCAAAGCTGCGGGTCAGATGGTATAGGCCGGAGAACGAGAATACCACGAATACCGACACAATGTGGGATACGATGATGCCCCAGTAGGTGGTCACGGGCCCCATACCCTGAGACGGCTCTGGCCACGGAATCGAGAGGCGCATCCAGTATGCCAGCAGGTAGGCCAGCCCGGCCATCGCAACATCCAGCGCGACCAGGGTGACAACGAACACCACCTGCACTTGCGACTTAGACTTCACGGGTGCGCCTCCTGTTGTCCTCGACTCGAGTGCAACGAGACTCTTAGACTCTCGACCCCCTGCCGCAGAGCGATCGCGCTCACGATTGCCCCGTGCAGATACCAGGGCGTGGAAGCAGCGTAGTGCTTGCGGTAGAAGATGTCCATCGCGCGGTAGAACTCAATCTGCGCGCGCGGGCTCTGGTTGGCTGCAGCGCGCTTGACGTGCTTGATCGTCACGGAGGGGTTGTAGACCACCTTCCAGCCGGCTAGTAAGAAGCGGAAGGACCAGTCCAAAACCACACCAAACAAGAAGAACTGGGTATCCAGCAGGCCCGCCTGGGCGATAGCCTCGGCCCGAACCAGCATGAAGGCCCCCATCACGCAGTCCACTTCAGCAACCTCGTCCGGGTCGAGGTAGGTACAATTGTA
>JAUVSX010000497.1 GCA_030596915.1 Chloroflexota bacterium
CCGCGCACGTTGGGGCTGACATCGAGAGCCGTGCCGCCCGCCAGGCTGGGGTTGAAAAGCAGCCCGTTGGCGCCGGCCGGCGACTGAGCGGCCAGCGCTGTCATCAGGTCATATGCCTCCACCCCTTCTTGCTGCGCCTGCTTCACAAGATCGGCGCACAGTTGGTCGCGCACCCAGCGGAAGCTCGTGCCAGCGGAGAAGATCGAGACCGCCGAGGTGAACATCCCGGGAATCACGTGGGCGAACACATACGGCCGGGTGCGGGCGTCGACGACTGGGTTCTCGGACGAGACGGCGATCCAACTGGAAGAGCCCAGCGAGTTGTAGACGCGGCCATCAGCAATGTTCCTGGCTCCCAGTGCCATACAGGCGTTATCGACTCCGCCGGCGACCACTGCAAGACCCTCCGGCAGGTTCAGCACGCCAGCGGCGTCGGCTGTCAGTCCGCCGATCACCTGCGTCGCGGGAACGATCTCCGGGTAGATGTCGCGAGGCAAGTCCGCGGCCGCGATCAGGTCGTCTGAATAGCTCCCTTCAACAAGGTCGTACACACCGCTGCCCGAGGCATAGGAGTGGTCGGTGACGATCTGACCGGTTAGCCTGAAGTTGACGAAGTCCTTCGTGCCGACAACTTTCGCGATGCGGTCGAACAGCTCAGGCTCACTATCCCGGTACCACATCAACTTGAAGACGGCGTAGAGAGGCGGCGGGAATCCGTTGCCGGTCGATAAGTACCATGCGCGCTGTTCAACACGTGTGAAGAAGCGTTGTGCCTGAGCAACTGCTCGCGTATCGGACCAGATGGGCGTGCGCTCGCGCAGGAGTCTTCCCTGGCGATCCAACGGCACGACGCCCAGGCTGTGTCCGGAGATGCCGCAGCAATCGATGGCGCGTCTGTCGACGGCAGCGCGATCCAGGAGCTGCCTGGTGCTCTCGACGACAGCCCGCCACCAGTCGAGGGGGTGCTGCTCGTGCCACCCCTGCGCGGGATAGTGGGTCTGATAGGGCACGAACGCCACAGCCAGGCACTGCCCTTCAACGTTGAACAGCGATGCCTTGTTGCCGCTCGTCCCGAGATCCCATGCGACGATGTATCGCGACGCCATTCAGATCACCTCGGCACCTTTGGGGCGGGTCCCAGAATCAGCGGCGCGGATCGCAGCCCAAGGCCGAACCGTCGCGCCCCCAGTTCGTACATCGCCCTGATCGTATGGTGGCTTCGAATCCCGCCGGCGGCTTTGATGCCGATGTCATCGCCGACGCAGGACTTGATCAGCGCGATGTTCTCCAAGGTGGCTCCGGTCGGCGCCCATCCCGTGCTGGTCTTGACGAACGCCGCCCCGGCCTTGATGCAAGACTCGCAGGCCCGGCGTATCTCGTCCTCCGAGAGATAGTGGCACTCGAGGATTGCCTTGACCGGGAGGGGTCCGGCGGCCTCGACAATGGCGCGAATGTCATCCAGGACGTACGCGTACCGCCCGGAGCGCAGCATCCCGATGTTGATGACCATATCGATCTCGCCGCACCCCATCCGCACCAGCTCTCGGGCCTCGGCGACCTTCACCATCGTCGTCGTTCCGCCGGACGGGAAGCCAACGTTTCCCCCTATGCGCACCGACGGCTCGCCCGCAAGCAGCTCCACGAGCAGCGGGGTAAGGCTGGGCAGTGTCGATGCGCCGGCACACGTGTATCGGCGGGCCATTTCGGCCAGCGCCTGTACCTCCTCCTCGTCGCTGTCGGCTCGGACTGCGCTGAGATCGACCAGACGGGCGATCTCCTTGGCGGTGAGCGCCATGACCTCATCCCTTCCCATCATCGCTCCTCCTGTGGGCGCCAGCGGGCCTTGTCAACGACGCGCGGCTTGCCGTCGCGCTCGACGACGCGCTTGCGGAAGCCCTGGCTTTCGATGGAACCGTAGTCGTGCCCGGCGTGGCCCGGGTATACGAAGAAGGTGATCAGGTCTGCCTCACCGCCGGTGTTGACCGATCGATGCGCCCAACCGGGCGGCACGTAGAGCACCCTGCCTGGGCACAGCTCCTCGACAGCCCAATCGCCCTCAGGCGTCTCCATGACCATCATCCCCTGGCCCTGGAGGACGTAATAGACCTCAGCGGTTTCAAGAACGGCGTGGAAGTGGCCCTTGGTCATGAAGTACTCATCCCCCACCTTGCCGGGATGCAGAATCGACGTGCCGTGCAGTAGCTCGCCCGAGGACTCGGGGCGGTGGAGCTCATACACTTCGTACAAGCCGATGTCGCTTGCTGCAAGCATCTGCTCGTAACGCTCCGCGTCCGCGAAGTAGCCGCGCATTGCCGAAAGCCTGCGGAGGGTGTGGTTGTCGTACGCGCTGAGTGCGCCGCCGGGCAGGGCGATTTCGGCGGTGAAGGGTTTGTCTCTCGTGTGTTCCATCGGGTTGAACCTCCTGCGTGGTTGCGGCTGTATTCTACCACAAGAGGCCCGCGCCGTCCTGAACAGCCACCGCCGATGGCTTGCCAGCCTCCGAGGCTCGGGGGAGCGCCCGCAGTGGTTCCCTATGGGCGGCCTACCTGTGGTATAATGCCAGCCCACGACCCCAACGGCGCCGCTGCTCGGGTTCGGCTCGGGCGATGGGTGTGGATCGCACCCGCGCCCCCCATACCTCAACACAAGGAGCCTACCGATGAAGAAGTCCTACGTCATTCCCTACTCAGGTCAGGGCAGCATACTTGGCCTCGAAACCGTCGAGGCGGTCGCGCGTGCCCTGCAGCAGGACACGCTGGCCTACGGGCCCACGCGCGACCGATTCGAGGCTGAATTCGCAGCTTACACCGGGGTGAAATACGCTTTCTCCACGACCAACTGCACGGCATCCCTCTTCCTGAG
>JAUVSX010000217.1 GCA_030596915.1 Chloroflexota bacterium
CAGGTCCGTCGATTCGGCACTACACGATGCGCGGGTGTCACTCGGGCCGCACGATGAGGTAGAGGTAGTGGGGGACTTGCTGGCTGCAGAGCCCCAACCTGAACCTGTGCACGTCCACGTGCGCCGCGCGATCCCTTTCACGCTGCACGAGAATGGGCAGGCGAAGCTGCTCTACACGACCGCTTCCACGGTGGGTGAAGCGCTGCATCGGGCGGGGATCACGCTGCATCTCGCTGATGGCGTTGAGCCGGGGCTGGGCGAGCGGATCAGTGAGGGGATCATCGTCACCGTCGACCGCTCTACACCGGTGACGATTCAGAGCGACGGGCGGATCCTACGCACCCGCACGCACCGCGAGCGCGTCGACGAGGTGCTGTCCGAGCTGGGGCTGGTTCTAACCGGTCGCGACTACACGACGCCAACGCTCGACTCCGCCGTGCGTGACGATATGACAATCCGCGTCGTGCGCGTCACTGATCGTTTTCTCGTCGAAGAGGAGCCGATCCCCTTCGAGGTCCTCTGGCAGCCCGATCCTGACCTGGAGATCGACAACTACCATCTCATGCAGGAGGGGACTCCCGGGATACTCCAGCGGCGCATCCGCGTGCGCTTTGAGGACGACCAGCAGATCGCGCGGGCGGTCGAGAATGAGTACGTGGCGCTGGCGCCAGCCAATAAGGTCCTTGGATTTGGTACGAAGGTCGTTATCCGCACGGTCGACACGCCGGAGGGCCCGGTCGAGTACTGGCGGACGTTCCGTATGCTCGCCACCTCCTACTCGGCCTCTACGGCCGGCGTATCACCAAGCAACCCCTACTACGGGCGAACCCGTAGCGGCTTGCCAGCGGGCTTCGGGGTCGTAGCCGTCGACCCCAACTGGATTCCGCTGCTAACCCATGTCTACGTCACTGGGTATGGCAGTGCCCTCGCTGGCGACACTGGCGGCAAGATCAAGGGCAAGCGCATCGACCTTGGGTACGATGACGACAATCTGGTGCTGTGGTACCGCTGGGTGGACGTCTACCTGCTCACGCCGGTACCCGCCAACATAGACTATTCCCTGAACATCTTCTGAGACCAGCCGATGGGCGTGCGCAGAGTGCTCGCGCAGTGGGAACTCCGGCCAAGCAAGGGGCTAGGGCAGAACTTCCTCGTCGAGCCGAGCGTCGCGGCCAGGATCGTCGCGGCCGCTGATCTGGCGCCCAATGACGTGGTGTTGGAGATCGGCGCCGGGCTGGGCGCGCTGACTGAGCCGCTTGCCCGCAGCGCCGGGCGCGTGGTGGCGGTCGAGCTGGACCGGCGGCTGATGCCAGCGTTGCGCGCTGTGCTGGCGGATGTGCGCAATGTGACCCTGGTCCAGGGTGACATCCTGAAGCTTGATCCATCCGCTCTGGTGGACGCTCCGAGCGATCACTACAAGGTCGTCGCCAACCTTCCCTACTACATCACCTCGGCTGTGCTGCGTCATCTGCTGGAGGCGCGTCTCCGGCCGCAGCGGATGATCGTCACCGTGCAGCGCGAGGTGGCACAGCGAATTGTCGCCGAGCCAGGACAGATGAGCTTGCTCGCGGTAAGCGTTCAATTCTATGGCCGGCCGCGCCTGCTCTTCCGAATCAAACCCGGCAGCTTCTACCCCTCTCCGGCGGTGGAATCGGCGGTCCTGTGCATTGATCGCCACACAGAACCACCGGCAGGGGTTGAGAGTCCTAAGGACTTCTTCGACGTAGTGCGGGCCGGTTTCTCTCAGCGCCGCAAACAGTTGCGCAACGCGCTCTCTGCCGGCCTGGGGATGCCAGCCGGTGAGGTGGCCGAGCGGTTGAGGGCAGCGGGTATCGATCCCCGGTGGCGCGCGCAGGCACTTTCCCTTGAGCAGTGGGCCAGCGTTGCCCGCGCGCTGGGCGACCGGCGAGCCGATGGCGGAGGTGACCATGACACTGAGTCCAGATCCGAGATCAATGCGAGCTAGGAGACGGGGCCGGCAGTGGCGCATCGCATCTGCCCTGGGCAGCATCACCCTGGGTGGCATCGCCCGTGGCGCCATCGTCGTGGCGCTGCTCCTGGTGGCGAGCTGCGGTGGCGGCTCGTCCGAGGGTGAGACAACGGCGGCGGGCGGGCCCGCGTCCGAATCCGGCGAGCCGATGCTTCGTGTCGAGCCTCCCGTCGTGACCGTCGCCGCTGGCCAGCGCTACTGGGTAGAGATTCGTCTCGACGCTGGGGATATGGCCGAGGGGGTCAACTTTGAGATCACGTTCGATCCCCGGTATGTCCGCATTGAGGACAGCGTGCCCGACGCAGCGGGCGTGCAGATCCGGGTGGACGCGCTGTGCGACTCTCCTTTCAACGTGCGCCAGGACGTCGTCCAGAACGAGGTGGACAACGACTCTGGCGTTGTCCGCTTCCGCTCGACCTGGTCGTCGGCCCGACCGCTTTGCAGCGACGCGCTCATCGCGTCGCTGGACGTGCGGGGTGTGGCTGAGGGCGGCTGCCCCTTCCGGTTCGCTGTGGCGGAGCTAGTTGGCGCCGATGGCGAACCATCGACGGTCAAGCGGCCCGGGAACGGGTTGATTCTCGTGAGTGCCCCTCAGGGTACGCCGGAGCCCGGGGCCGAGACGGAGTCGACCCGGTCCGCATCGTCTGGATCTCCCGCTCCTGGTGGCGCCGTCTACCACACGGTGCAGACCGGCGAAACGCTGCTTGGTATCGCTCTGCAATACGGTACCACCGTCGATGCGATCGTGGCGGCCAACGGCCTGCAGGACCCCGACGCAGTGGGGGTGGGGCAGAAGCTGGTGATTCCGCCAGCGGGAAGCCCTGGGGATGAGCCGGCCGATGCACCGGAGGACGTCCCCGCCGACCAGGGCGAGACGACCTACGTCGTGCAGGGCGGCGACACGCTCACGTCAATCGCGCGGCGTTTCGGGACCACAGTCGAGGCGCTGGCTGAGCTGAACGGTCTTACAGAGCCGTATCAAATCGTCGCGGGCGAGACGCTGCGCGTCCGCTAGAATAGTCGCTGAACGCGCGCCTCGCGGACTCGTGTGGGTCAGCGCAACCAGGTGCGCGCCTACACCCGAAAGGGCACGCCTACGTGTCTGGCCTGGTTGCCTCAGCCTCCGCGCTGAAGATGGCTTCGGCGTGCTCGATCAGGACAGCGGTCCGCTCCGGACCGGAGCCCTTGGCCTCCAAGTACTTCTCCAGCAGCTCGCGGTCGGTCAGTTCCTCGGGCGCCAGATTGCCAAGTCGAAGGCGCGTCTCCCGCTCCACATCGCGGACGATGCCGGCGACGTAGGCGGCATCCGAAAGGAGCCCGCGCACGTCTCGATCGCGGACCTCGGCTTCCTGATCCTCTCGCATCTGGACGATCAGCCGCACCACTGCGTCCTTGATGTCTTGGGCGGCGACCGCCTGCTGGAGTGTTGCCAAGGGGCTCAACGCGTCGCGCACATCGACCCGAACAGTGACGAGGCGGCGCGCATCTAGCTCGACAAAGCGCCAACTCGTCGAACCGCGCGCCAGTTCGACCCAGCAGAATCCCTTCGGCTGCCCCTCCTCGCCGAAGTCGGTTCGCTCGAGCGAGCCCGCATAGACGATCGGCGGGTAGCCTCCCTCGTTGAGGCTCTGGTGCTTGTGGATGTGGCCTAGCGCCACGTAGTCGAGAGCCGGATCGGCGAGCGCCGACTTAAGGATCACGACGTCGCGCCCAATCATCACGCTTCGCTCAGAGCTGAAGACCGCCCCCGATACACTCAGATGGGCCGCCAGCACCGCAGGGAGTGCTGGATCGAGCTGTGCGACCGTCTCCCGGATCAGACCCGTGACGATGTCCGCGAGCGCGTGGTCGAGCTCTGCAATCGAGAGGCCGCGGTACTCATCGTGAGCGAGCAGCCGCTGCCGCACCGGGTAGGGAATCGTGATCACCTGCATCAGGCCGCGGCGGGTCTCGACGCGGTGCACCTCTTCGGTACGTCCGACGATCACGTTCGGCACGGCAAGCGTGCGGAAGATGTCGACGCTTGAGGCGCGCTGGGTCATCGTCGGCAGGTCGTGGTTGCCCACCAGCAGGACGATGGGGATGCCACCATCGGCCAGTCGTTTGACGCGCCGGGCGAAGGCGCGTTGGTAGGTTGGGCTGGGGCTGCGGGTCTTGAAGGCGTCGCCGGCGAAGACCACGAGATCCGCCTCGTGTTCCAGCGCGTAGTCAACCAACTCGTCGAAGCGCGCGAGGAAGTCGAGGACGCGGACGTTGACGCCGGTAGCGGGGTCAATGCGCCCAAAGGCCTCGGTGCCGACGTGCAGATCGGCGAAGTGAAGGAGACGGATGGGGTCCACGGGGGGATTGTACTGTGCGGCGGCAGGTCGGGCAAGGGCTGGCCTTCAACTTGCGCCTGTGTACCGTCTTCTCTCCCGATCCCTGGTGAGGAAGGCAGACCTACGGGAGCCGTAGGCGGGAGTGCGGCTGCATAGCGCCACAGCCAACCCCAGCTTGAGAGAGGGATACTAGGGGGGAAAGAGCTGCAACGTTGCTGAAACATCCGACATAGCATACAATGTCCGCAGATAATCCGCTGTATCTGAAAGACAGATGGAGGAGCATGAGTGGACGAGACTATCCAAGTCCGGCAGCGCGGAACCATGACCTTACCTGCTAGCCTGCGCGAGAAGTACCGCATAGAACCGGGCGACACGTTCCGCCTGGTCGACCTCGATGGGATCTTTGTGTTGACGCCGATGGTGCCCTTGGTTCCGGAGCTTGCGCGCGAGATTGAGCGACTGCGTCGCGAGGCGGGTGTCACGACAGGGGAGCTGCTAGCTAGCCTGCGCGAGCAGCGGGAGGTCTACCACCAGGAGCGCTATGGAGCCGAGCAGACGGCCTAGGCCCCGCGTGTTGATCGATGCCGACGCGCTCTTTGCAGGCGCCGCGTCGCCGAGTGAGCACAGCGCCAGCCTAGTCGTACTCAGGTCAGCCGAGATCACGCTGATAGAGGCGCTGGCGACGAACCAGGTCATCACCGAGGCCGAGCGCAATCTTGCCGCCAAGGTGCCCCAGGCTCTGTCGTCGTTCCGGCTGATTGTGAGCCGCTGTCTCCGGGTCGTACCTGATCCTTCGATTGCTGACCTGCAGGCCCACGCTGGCCTGGCCGAGCCCAAAGATCTACCCATTCTGGTCGCAGCATTGCGCGAAGGCTGCCCGTGGCTGGTGACATTCAACGTTCGACACTACGCTCCTGGCCATCCTGGCGTCCTCGTCCTGCGGCCAGGTGCCTTTGTGCGGCGGGTTCGCGATCATCTGGCACGTCTGGGTTTGAGGGGAGAGGGCGACACAGCTTAGTACTACAACGACGGTCCATGTAGCTTGCCAAGGCGACGCTTGGCAAGCGATCGTTTGGCACGTTCGTTGCGCAGTTGGGTGTCCACAGGGCGGTGCGACAGATCCGCGGGTGTCCAGGTGCGGTGCGGGAGCAATTCGCGCAGTACGCGACTGGCTTGCCGTCCTGTCACCTGGGGCATCTTCGCCCCCCAGTTCTGCCGAAGACTCAGCAGGAAGACACCGGCCAACAACGCGAGTGTGATGTGATGATGCCACCCCTGCCTACTGCGAACTCCATACTCATCCAGCCCCGCTTCGCCCTACTCGGTCTGAAACCCGGTCTCAATCGGCCAGCGCGTGGCTCCAACTCAATCCATCGTCAACAGCGCCATGCTCGCCGGCGCATTGGACAAGTAGTGTTTGGGCTCACTCCCGTCCAGGTTGCGTCGCAAGGCCAGCCAGCACTCTCGCCTCGCCAAGCTATCGCGGCTCTCCCGGACCCGCTGGCTGGCAAACTGATAGGTGCGCGGCCCCCGTGCGACTATGACCGTCCGGGCATCAACTAG
>JAUVSX010000275.1 GCA_030596915.1 Chloroflexota bacterium
GACCATCGTCCTTGACATTGCCAGGGGCTGAATCCCTCTGCCTTGCGCCTGCATTCGCTCTCCGCAGGAGTATGTGTCCGCGCCCTGTGCCGCCGCGCTGTCCCACCACTTCCCATCCCCAGCTTGTGGCGTAGGCGCAAGCACACTACAATGCCCGCTATCACAAGACAGGAGGTTCCCCGCTCGTGGCTCAAGAAACCAAGACCAACACACTCGCGATCGTCAGCCTGGTACTGGGCATCATCTCGCTGCCTGGCCTTGTCTGCTACGGATGCGGCGGCGTGGCATTTGGCATCGCTGCGCTTGTCACAGGCTTCATTGCGCGTCGCAGGATCAGGGACAGCGACGGAATGGAGACCGGGCAGGGCCTGGCGCTCGCCGGCATCATCCTCGGCGCGACTGGGGCCGTGCTAGGCTTGCTCCTCGGTGCATCAATCGTGGGAATCGCCGGGCTGACGATGGTCGGTCCAGGCATTCAGGAGATGTTTGAGGACATCTCACGCGAGCTGGGCGTTCAGATGTAGTTTGTCCGGTGCTGGTTGCTGCCTCGGCGGATTCGGGCCGGCGACCTGGAGGATGGGTCAAATCGGTGGTGCCCAGCTGATTCGAGCGGGCTGCACGTTGTCGGGGCCGCGGGTGTATCGACTTCTGGCAGCCAAGGCGACGGGGAGAGAAGCGATTGCGCAACGACAGACTGACACTGTGGCTTCGCTGGGTCGGCGCCAACGCCGTGGCCGAGCTTATCGGCCTGGGCTCCACCTTCGCGCTCCTGGCATTTGGCCTTTCCCGCCTCGGGGATGGATCGGGGGCAGCAGGGGTGATCCTGTCCTTCCTGCTGGCCATCGCCACTGGCGCAGTCGAAGCCACGGTAGTCGGTCTCGCGCAGTCGTGGGCGATGAGTCCCTGGTTCCCTGCCATCACGCGCCGCGCGTGGTGGTTGGCAACGCTCATCGGAGCGCTGGTAGCCTACGCCCTGGGCTACTTGCCGTCGACGCTGATGGGCCTGAGCGAGCCGGCCGCTGCCGCCCCGACTGCCGAACCGCCGCAGTGGGTCGTCCTGGTGCTCGCTGCTGCGATGGGCGCTGTCGCAGGCGCGGTCCTTTCATTTGCCCAGTACCTGGCCTTGCGCCGCCACATCGGGGGTGCGGGGTCGTGGATTCCAGCCAATATGCTCGCCTGGATGGTCGGGATGCCCGTGATCTTCTGGGGAGTCGACCTCGCCCAACAGACTGAATCACCTGTTCAGGCGGTCCTGCTGATGGCCGGCGTCCTACTGCTCACCGGAGCTGTCGTCGGCGCCATCCACGGGGCATTTCTCGTCCGCCTGGCCCCAAGTCGAAGAGCGCCGTAGAGGGGTCCAATGACCGGGCTTCGCTACGGGAGGGAAGCGCTCCCTCCCCGAACCGGGGAGGGTTGGGGAGGGGTCGGACCGATGATCTGCGCCAATCCCAGCGTCAAGAAATACACCATCGCCATATCGGGGAAGAAAACGGTGTTGTCAACCAGCCCGTGGGCTAGCAGCGCTGCCATGCTCCCCGCCAGGCCGATGAGGAGCGCGCGCCGCCCGCCCTTGGCTTCTCCGTCAGCCCGTCGCGACCGCAGCATAGCTCGCCAGAATGCCCACTGGGTCGCTACTCCTGCCGCCACCCCCAGGACCCCAACCCGCGTCCAGTGATCCAGATAGATGGTGTGGGGATGGCCCAGGTTTGGCTCTGACCAGGCGCCCGGCGATATGTAGCGCGTGCGATAGGCCGCGGCAAACTGGCCCGGACCGACGCCCAGCAGGGGATGCTCGCGGATCATTTGCAGGCTACTTCGCCACAGTTCGAGGCGGAAGAAGGTACTGCCCTGACCGGTGTCGAGCAGCGACGCGAATCGCGGCACCTGCAGCAGCGGGATCAACGTCACTGCGCCGATGCCGAGGAGCGCCAGCGCTGCCCACCGGTACCGCCCTCCCGCCCACCACCCCATCACCAGGACAGCAACCGGCAACCCCAGAAGAAGCGCGCCGCGCGAGTAGCTGAGCACCAGCGCGGCAGTGACCGGAACGAGGGCCAGACCGAGTAGGAGCCGGTACCGCCTCCGCGTCCCCCACAGGACCCCGGCCGCCAGGAGCGGCCACGCTCGGCCCAGGTAGAGACCCGCGCTGTTGGGGGAGTGGTAGACGCTCACCAGACGGGCCAGGCCTCCCTCGGCCAGTGCAACCCGCGTCCCGAGCGCGTACAGCACCAGGCCGATGACTGCGACGGCAACCGCCCCGAGTACCCAACCGGCCACGATCCATCGCACCCCGTCGTCGGACAGCCGGGCCACGCGCACAAGCACGTATAGAAGCGCGGGCAGAAGGAAGACCGTCTTCAGATCGAGCAGTGCCGCGCCAAGGTCGGGGGCGAACACGGTTCCGATGATCGCCGCGAGGACCAGTCCCAGGACCGACCAGTCCAGTGGCGTGACGCGGTGCTCGGACTGTCTGCACCCGCCCTGCTGGCTTCCCACCAGCTTGCCCCTGATCGCGAGTCCTATCCCGCAGAGCACGACGAGCGCCTCTGTCACACTCAGGGCCCGATAGATCAGGTCGCCGGGAACGAGGTAGAGCGGTGCGCTGAAGGCTGCCAAGCCGATCGCGATCTCGGGCCGCAGCCCGAACACAAGGGCGAGCGTTGGCAAGGCCAAGAGGCCCACAAAGACGGCGAATCCCAAGCACACCGTCGCCAGGACTGGAGAGACCCCACTGGGCTGGCAGTTGAGCAGAGCGGCAGCGGTAGCCCAGAGCAGCCCCACAAGACCAATCGGAAGTGCCACCTGGCCCCACTGTGGCCAACTCAGGTACGCTCCGGCAAGCCTGCCCCAATCCAGGCCTCGTACGTCGCGCATCAGCAGCACCAGGAGCACGGCGGCTGCCGCGCCGGCCGCAGCCAACTGCCACATCCAGTCGTTGGGGACGGGATCTGGCCCCACGCGCCAGTCGACCAGCGCCCACTGGTTCCAGCCGCGCTCGGCCACGACCTCGACCGTGTGCGTGCCCGGCGCCAGATCCCTGGCCAGGGGGACAGTCGCGACGTTGTGGTCGGTGTCGTAGAGCACGACGTAGGCGCGTCCTTCGTTGTCCCGGGGCAATCCGTTCGCTGGGCTGCCATCGACCGTGACGTACAGGAAAGCGCGATAGGGTCCGCGGCGCACCGTTAGTGCGACGGCGGTACCGTCGAAGCGGAAACTGGCCCGATCGCCGTTGGAGCCGATGTCGGCTCCCAGCGGACCCACCTGCCAGTCTCCGTCGTACTGCGCCCAGCGATTGAGCGCCGCGTAGCCTCCGGCAGGAGCCGCGTCGGGCAGGCCCCGTGCCCAGGCGGCGACGGCGTCGAAGACCGGTCGTGGCGCGTCGTCTTGCCCCACCAAGGCAAAACCCCAGCGCGCGTCATCCGGCTCCGCTTGGGGCTGGTAGTGATCGAGGATGAGCGCGCCGGCCCAAGGCCATTCAGTCCGGGCCCGGTCCAATGCTGCGATGGTGTGGCTGGCCTGCGTCAGTTCGTCCGTCTGCCCCCAGATCGATGGCGCCCCGGCCCATCCCGGAGGAAGGGCGTTCCAGCCCCAGTGGCTCGCCCAGACGGCCTTGCCACCGTCGCCGTTCGCCGTCATCACCTCGCGGAGCAGGAGCAGGCGGGAGAAGTTGAGCACATCCTCGCCAGCGCGACGGTCGTCCGGTCCGGTGTCGAAGCCGTAGGGTTTTCCAGCGACGACGTCGAAGTACGGGGCAGCGCCTGCCTGGTAGAGCTGGTCGCGGAAGCGCACTTCGCTCAGGTTGGTGGGGCCGGTCTCCGTCGTCGGCGCCAGCCCGGCCAGCAGGATACGAGCCTCGGGGCCTGGTGGGAAGGCGGCGATCCGATCGTGTCCGCGGATCGCGATGGCTGATCGAGCCAGCAGGTCCGCGTACGCCGGCGGGCTGATCGGACCGCCGCCCCAGTTGCTGGCCAAGTTCGGCTCGTCCCAGATCTGATAGTCGTCCACCCGATCGCCGTAGCGGCTGGCAAACGCGCCCGCGAACGCCGCGAAGCGGCCGGGATCCTCGGGCGGGGCTGCGGGGCTGTCCTCAAGCACGGCGACGAGGTGGAGTCGAGGGTATCCCGAAAGCGCCGACACGAGGCGGTCCGACTCTGCCCAGTCATATCGGCCCGGATCGGCCTCGATCTGGCTCCAATAGAACGGTTGCCGTACCCAGACGAACCCAGCGTCCGAGAGGCGCGCCAGGGCAGCGTCCAGCTCCGCATCATCGTACTGCTGGAGAGCGACGTTGACGCCGAGAGCGGGTACGTTCGCGCCGGCTATGGGAGCGGGGAAGCCGGCAGGAATGCCGCGCGAACGCAGTTGCTGGCCTGCGACGATGGACTGCGCGACGACGGCGATCGCCGCGAGCCCTGCCAGCCAGGCGAGCGTTCGCAGGCGGCGAGAGCGCATGGACCCCATCGCAGGCTAGCCGGTCGCGCTCTCCACGTACTGGCGCGGCTCTCGGACCAGCCAATGCAGAGAGGCTAGCCCGACAAGTGCGGTGAACAGAGCTGCACCGAACAACGCTTGATAACCCATCACCGCTGCCAGCCACCCACCGATGAGGGGCGCGATGCCTGCGGCGATGCCGCTGACGGTGCTGTTCAGCCCGATGAAGGTGGGACGCATTTCGGGGGAGCTGAACTCCATCCCAATCATCACACCTGACTGGTAGCTGCCGGCAAAGCTGGCGCCCATCAGGGCGAAGACAGCATAGAACCACGCCGGTGAGTAAGCGACCAGCGCGATAGCGAGGCCCAGGATCCACGCCGCCGCGCTCAGTTCCATGACCAGCTTCTGTCCCCAGCGGTCGCCGATGAACCCGAATGGCAGGTTGCCGAGTGCCTGACCGGCCACCATGGCAATGGTGAAGGCTCCCGCCTGTTCGTCGGGGAGTTGCCACCGCTGCACGGCGTACACGGCGAGGAAACCGGTTGCCATGGTGCTCAGCCGCAGAACAGCCTGGCTTGACAGATAGCGTCGGAAGTTCGGATGAGCGCCGACAATGGCCGGCAGCCGGCGCCAGTACTCTCGCTGGGAGATGGCGGGCGCGGTGCTGGCTTGGCGCGGTTCGCGTACGAGCGCCAAGCCTGTCCACGAGCCCAGCGTCAGCACCCCGGCGGCGGC
>JAUVSX010000428.1 GCA_030596915.1 Chloroflexota bacterium
CCCGTCGGGACGCATACCATCCACTACGAATAGAGCGGCCCTCGTCTCGCCTGGCGTGAGCACCTTAGTAGCGAAACCCCTTGGCTACGTCGACGTACGTCCGGATGTTCTCGGGGATGCCTTCGAAAAAGTGGTCCGAAGCTCCCATGATGTACCCACCGTCCCGACCCGCCTGCTCCCAACACATCTCGATCTGATGACGGATAGCGTCCGGGGTCCCGTTCCTGAAGCCTGCTTGCTGATCGAAGCCCCCAATCAGCGCCATATCGTCGCCAAGGGTATCCTTGATAGACCTCAGGTCGGCGTCACCACCCATCTGCGGAGGCGTGAGCGTCTCAGATGCGTCGGCCCCCGTACGTTTGATCAGATCGAGCTGCGCCATCATCTTGCCGCACGTATGGTAGACGACCCTGATGCCCACGTCGTGTAGCGCCGCCGTGGTCTGCCGGTCATACGGCACGCAGTACTCAGCGAAGATGGGTGGCGAGATCACGGACATCGAGCCATCACCCCCCCCGTTCTCGAGCATGTCGAGCCTCGCCCCGCGGAGACTTTCGATGAATCTGAGCTTGTAGTCCAGAACGATGCTCAGCAGCTCGTGCACCCAGGCGGGATCGTCGTAGGTAGCCATGATGAGTTTCTGCGTGCCCACGTAGTTGCACGCATCCTGCCAGCACCCGCCCTGGTGGTTGAAGATCCCTGCCCTCAAGATGCCCATGTCGCCCATACGCTCGAAAGCTTGGTTGATTGACTTGATGTCGGGTCGCGGCAACGGCATGTACTTCTTGATCCAGTGGATCTGCTCCTTCCGCTTGATCGGGTACTCTGTGACCCAGGCCATCTTGTCGTTTCGTTCCATCGTCTTGGTCAGCGTGCCCTCCGGCGTCTCGATCGTGAACCTGTAGATCTTGGAGACCCGGTCATCCCTGATGACATCGTAGCTCACCCTCCAGTCTGGCCCGGGTACCAGGTCTCCTGTGAAGTACATCGCCGAAACGACGGGCTCGTCGAGCCAAGCAAAGAAGAAGATCTGTGCATCCATATCGAAGTGGCGGCATATCTCGAACTGATCCGCCCCACCCATGTACTTGTCGCGCCAATAGTCCATCCAGCCGTGGATCGTGGCTGGAAGACGGTCAGGCTTGCCGCCCTCCAAGGCGGTCAGCAACCTGTCCCGATGGTTCATCCGCGCACCTCCCAACACGCAGTATACGGGATCACAACAGCGTCTGCAACCTAGAGCTTCACCGTCCCATTCCGTGGGTCTAGGGACGACGGCTGAGCAAACCAGCACCTCGTCTCTGCGTGGAGCGGCAGGTAGCCGTAGCGCTAGTCTCCCTACGTGTCGATCAAAGGCGCCGGCTTCGTCGCGCGCCCCGAGGGGACCGCAGCAGTGATGCCATCCTCGGACAAACCCCGCACGTCTTCCTCCGAGATGGTACCTGCTGCAAAGCACGTGCCCGAACCTGCCACGTCGAAGGGTGGCGGCGGGACGTCCCGGCCAGAGGTGCTATTGTACCTCTTCCATCACACGTGAGTGTGAGGACAGTGTGCGGCCAGCATCGTCTCAGGCGGTTTGCCCAAGGTACTGCTCCGCAAAGTAAGGATAGAGATCCAGCGCGTCGTTCAGCGCCTGCGGCTGCAAGGGGCAATCCGGCGGCCAGGCAATGAAAGGGTTCACCTGAGACCCACCGAGCCCGCCGTGCGTTGCGACCTGCTTCTCAAAGGTGACGACTGTACCATCCGCCTCGACTGCACCCAGCACGATCAGATCGCCGGCGTGTGGGTAGTGCGCTAGACGGTGGAGCTGCACCGCCGCGTAGGCCGTATCTCCAAACTGAGCCAAAGGGTCGGGTCCATCAACCTTCTGGTCACCATCCGCTCCGAGGATCGCCACACCTCCCTGAGGGCCGAGGACTATCGTTCTTAACCCCGCGCGACCGACCACAGCCCCGACCCCGGCCGCCGAAATCAGGCTATCCAGCAACTGGGAGTATGGTAACATCACCTCGATGAGATCAAGGGGTCGCGGGCTAACGTTGAAGTAGACGTGTGCCAACGGTCCTGAGACCCGCACTACCACGTCTTCCCGACGTTCCGTGTTGTACTCGAGCTGCTGACCCTCAAGCAGCCGTCGGCTCATGTGGCGCCGAGACAAGACGAGTACCCGCCGCAGCCGGGGTGATAATCGCCGCCCTAGTCCCGCCAGTTCATCAAGCACGAAGCGGGCCTTCTCCGTAGAATTAACGTCTGAACTCAGCGCCTCGTCGACAGAGTGTCCTTCCCCAAGCCGGTCCTTGATGAACCGGCCAAGCGTGGCACCCGAACGCCAGGTGAAAGGCACTGACGCCGTGTTACCGTGATCAGACAGGATGTAGAGATCATAGGAGCGCTTGCGGTAGCGGTCGCGCATGCGGTCGATCTGGCGGATGCGCCTGTCCACGCCGCGCAACGTTCGGAAGGCCGCACCATGGCTCGGCCCGAGCTTGTGCGCCACCTCGTCGTAGGAAGTGTAGTTCGCGTAGATCGCCGGCACGCACCGGTAGATGTCCAGCATGACGCCGAACGTCTGTGCCTCTGTCAGAAGCGCGTCGCTCACCGCGTGCCACAGGGGCGAGATCACGTCGAAGGGATTCAGGACTCCCGGTCTCACCAGGGCAACCAGGCGCCGGCCCAGGCCGGTCAGATAGTTGGTGACGATGAGCCCGAACAAGCGCAGTATCCGGAATGGGCTAAGGAGAAACAGAAGGAAGATACCCAACCCGCGCACGCTCTCGAAGAACCGGTGGGCCCCAAACGAACTCACCGTGAAAAGGGCCAGGTCCGCGTCACCGTCGAACATACTAACGTAGCACGAGCCGCCACTGAGAATTCCGCGGCGGCTCCGACCGAGCCGATCACGAATGTCCCGCATCTGGTCAGGGCGCTTGGTCAGTACCGCCAAGCCGCGGTCCTTCTCGTACCAGCGGAAACCGGGGATGTCGAAGCGGTTGCCAAACAGCATCCCTGCCTGAACCGCGGGGGTGGTGCTGGGCACACCACAACGCCACGACCCGAGGGAGGGGTGCCCTTGGGCCAGAAGCCGTCGCAAGTACGGCATCGCCCCGGACGACAGGGCGTGCTCCAGGTATTCGTGGGATAGCCCGTCAATCTGGATAATAATGAAGCCCGTACGCGAATCGGGCTCGGGTCCAGGCCGTCCCAGGCGCCGGGCCATAGCGCCGTACTTACGCGTGTAGTACAGGTCGGTGGCAACACCGACCAGGTCGAGCACACGTTGCGCAAACCACGTGGACATGCGAGTGCCAGCCTGTGGACCCGAGTTCTGGTATTCAGTATATCAGGATCAGGCCAGCCCGCCACCGATCGTGTGGTAGAGGCAACACGATCGGGCGGTGGTTCCAACACCCCGCGGTGCTGCTGCCGAGACCGAGGTCGCGCCTGGCGCCCTCGGTACAACACGTTGGCGGCGGGTGCCAAGATGGACCCGGCATCCATCACGGCGAACACCGATGCCACGTCAAGCCGCCTGTCTGACGTCCATAGCTTCAACTTGACCGTGGCAGCGCCCGGCATGCAATCGCCCTATGGCCCCGACCGCTCTGGAC
>JAUVSX010000253.1 GCA_030596915.1 Chloroflexota bacterium
GACGTGGGACGCGGGCGCGGGGCCGGGGGGAGGCCGGCCGGGGTGCGCAGCCTTGGCGCTCAGGCGGGGCGCCTCTTCGACGTGCACTTCAACGACAATGGTCGCGAGTGGGACTGGGACATGCTGCCTGGCTCTGTCAACCTGTGGGACCTGATCGAGATGGTCTTCTATCTGGAACGGATCGCGTGGGACGGTTGGCTGGCCTACGATGTGCTCACGCGCAACGGTGACCCCGTCGAGACGATGGAGACGACGATCGCTATCGTTGATGCCGCGAGGGGCCTGCTGGACAGGATCGGCCGCGAGGAGTTGAGTGGGTTTATCGCGGAGGGCGTGCCTGCGCGGGCTTTGAATCACATGATTCGATCCCTCCTCTAGGGATGGCGGTGCTGGGCAGGCCACGGGCAAGTTGAAGGGGCGGCCGGATCGAGGGACGGATTAGGAGACGAAACTATTATGCGAGCGGCGTATATGGATCGTATCGGCCACATCGGCATGATCGAAACCGACTTGCCCGTCATTGAGCAGCCTGACGAGGTTCTGGTCAGGATCCGGGCCGTGGGGGTCTGTCGCTCCGAGGTCCATGCTCTGGACGGCACGCACCCCTTTCGTAGACCCCCGGTCATTTCCGGCCACGAGGCGAGCGGTGAAGTCGTCGCCGTGGGTGACTCTGTCGAAGGCTTTCGGACTGGTGATCGCGTGATACTCGACCACCTGTGGGTGTGCGAGGAGTGCTGTTGGTGCCAATCGGGCGATCAGAACCTATGTATCTCAAAGAGGGTGCTCGGTACGCCTGAGTGGCCCGGTGCTTTCGGCGAGTACGTCGTCATCCCGGAACAGGCGCTGTTCCACCTGCCGGAGTGCCTTTCCTACGTCGAGGGCGCTCTCGTTGAGCCTCTGATGATCGCCGTGCACGTCGCCCGACGCGGCGGGGTCACGGCCGATACGTCGGTCGCAGTTCTGGGCACCGGCTCGATCGGAGGGCTGGTTGTCGGCGTGAGCAGGGCGTGGGGGGGCAATCCGATTGTGGGCGCCGATGTCCTCCAGCACCCGCTTGAGGCGGCGCGTCGTCTCGGCGCGACCCACACCATTCTTCTGCCGGACGAAGGACTGGTAGGGAAGGTACTAGACCTGACGGTTGGGGATGGCGTCGGCGTTGCATTCATCACGGCTGATGACCCGTCGCTTGTGGCCAAGGGCGTTGCCATGGTGAAGTGCCGTGGGCGGGTGGTCCTCGTCGCTGTGATGCCCGACGGGCCCGTCTGCCTGAATGCGTACGACGTCATCCGCAAGGAGGTCGAGATTGTTGGCAGCGTGATGGGCAATCACGACGACATGCGCGTGGCAATCGATCTGGCCGCGTCGGGCGCTGTCGAGGTCGGTGTCACTGCCGTGCCCGTGCTGGCGATAGAGGATGTCGAGTACGGTATGGCGCTCGCGGGCACGAAGGACGAGGGCGCGATCAAGGTCGTATTCACGTTCGACGGAGCCTAGCCCGGCCGTTCCGACTGCATTGGTGCGCGGGCGGTATTCACTCCACTGTGGGCGGAGTGACAGCCTCCGTGCGCGCGCCGTCCTTGCCCGTTCAGATGTTGGAGGCGGGCGAGGGCGGATCCGGTCCATTCACCCCAGGTGACGCACTTACCCCCCTCCAGAGATTGACCGTCTATGGACCTCAAGCTTCTGATCGTCGTCGCTCCTTGTATCCCGCCCGACGCGGCGGCGATCCTCCCCGATCTGGATCTGGCGGCCTTCGAACGTACCATTAGGCTGATCCGCGAACGGTCCGATATCATCATCGAGGGATCGACCGGTGGCGTCAACGAGCTTTCGGCGGTGGAGCGCTCTGCTTCCCTCCAGGCCGACATAGAGATGGCGTCCCTCAATCCTGGTTCCGTCCACTACGCCCGCGGCGTCTATGTGAACTCCCCTGGCGACATCGCCTATTGGGCCCAGGAGATGCACCGGCGGCAAATCAAGCCGGACATCGCGATCTTCGAGGCGGGAATGATCGCCAACGCGACGGCGTTGGCCGAGCGGAACTGGCTCGAACCGCCGTTCATCTTCTCCTTCGTGCGGGGACAGCGGGGTGCGATGGCCGCGACACCCAGGAGCCTGCTCTTCCTGAGCGAGTCCAGCCCACCCGGGGCGCTGTGGGCTGCCGCAGGCCACGGTGGACACGACCTCAGGTTGTCTGTGCTGGCCATCGCGATGGGTGGGCACGCCCGGGCTGGCTGCGAGGACAACTCTTACTACCGGCCTGGGGAGCTGGCCACGAGCAACGCGCAGCTCATCGAGCGGTTGGTGCGCATTTCGCGCGAGCTGGGGCGCGAGCCGGCCACGCCGGCGGAGGCCAGGTCTATCCTGGGCCTCGCGCCCCTGGAGCCGGGCCAGGAACGCTAGGGCGAGGAGGTGCTATGGCGATCACACGTGCGGAGCACAACGCGGCTCGCATCCGAGCCGGCGAGTTCATCGAACGGGCTGGGATCCCGGTCACTGACGGCGAGCTAGCCGGCATCGAGACCGCGGACCTTGGGTTGGGCGAACTCGAGCAGAGCGGCGTGCAGATTGTCACGCTCGTCGATACCGACCAGATCGCTGCCAAGGTCCTGGTGCTCTTCCCAAATCAGACGGAGCCCGAGCACAGACACCCCCGCTTGGGCGAATACGCAGGAAAAGAGGAGACGATCCGCTGCCATTGGGGCGAGCTGTACCTGTATCTAGCGGGGGAACTGGCTCCATCGCCCAAGGGCTCGCCTCCCGCCCATCGTCGCCATACCTACACTGTCTGGCACGAGCACATCCTGATGCCCGGTGACCAGGTCACGCTGGCGCCCGACACTCTGCACTGGTTCCAGGCCGGGCCCGAGGGCGCGGTGATATGGAGTTTCTCTACGAAGGCGATTGACGTCCAGGATGTGTTCACCGACCCGGATGTGAGCCGCGAGACGATCATAGTGGACTGATGGGGCTTGGCGCCGGGTTCGCTGGAATCCGGCCCCTGGTTGACCGCATTGACAGGAGGCACAGGGTGACGCAACTGACCATATCCGGTACCGAGTTCCACATCGACGGCGAGCCGACCTACCCCGGGCGCACCTGTGAGGGTCACAAGGTGCAGGGCCTGCTGTTCAACGCACGGGCTGTCCAGGCCACATTCGATGACGCCAATCCGGAGACTCGCAAGCACTGGGCCTATCCTGACACCGGTGTCTGGGACCCTGATCGCAACACGAGCGAGTTGTGCGCCGCGCTCCCGGCGTGGCGCGACCACGGCGTCCTGGCCTTCACGATCAACGTGCAGGGCGGCGGGCCGCTCTACGTGCCAGAGATCTATCAGAACTACGACAACAACGGGTTCACGCCCGCGGGCGACCTCAAGCCAGCTTACGCCGACCGCATCGAGCGTGTGCTGGCCTGCGCCGACGAACTTGGCATGGTCGCCATCGGGGGCATCTTCTATTGGGTGTTCCTACGCCGTATGGAGGGAGAGGCGGGAGGCGACCAGTACCGAACTATCTGGCGCGCGGCGCACTCGGCGCTCGAGTTCCTCGAAGGGACCGGCCACCGAAACATCCTGATCGAAATCGCCAACGAAATCGAGGTCGTCGTGCATCGCACGGGGATGGACCTGTTCACCTACGAGGGGCAAGCCGGTATGGTGGCAGAGCTCAAGCGTGCTTATCCGAGCCTGCCCATCTCAACGAGCCATATGGCGCGGTCAGTCAGTCTCGAGGATGGCGTCCCGGCCGACTCTCTGATTGAGGCCGTCGACTACGTGCTCGTCCACGGCAACGGCACGCGCTCCGACGAGCTGGTCTCCAAGATCCAGACGCTCAAGGCGATGCCCGTGTTTCAGGCGAATCCGAAGCCAGTGCTGATCAATGAGGACTCTCCCGCCGTCCCCAACCTGGAGGCGTCCTGGACGAACTACGTGTCGTGGGGCTACTATGATCAGGGATGGGCCGGGCAAGGACCAGATCCCTACGAGTGGTACGAGCCGTTGCCCCGCTGGGTTGACCGGCCCTTCGAGGAGCTCACGGGCTTCCAGACGCCGCCGGTGAACTGGTCGATAAACTCGCCCTACAAGAAGGCGTTCTTTGGGCGGGTCAAGGAGATCACTGGGGCGTAGCGAGGCGCAAGCCGCCGGGCCGGGCCTCCTGTCGAGTCCGGGGCACTGTTTCAAGGGCCCACGAGGAGAACGCAGATGACGATTGTCAGCATCTCAGGTTCCGAGTTCCTGATCGCCGACCAGCCCACGTACGTCGACCGTTTCGTTGAGGGTCACAAGGTACAGGGGCTGCTCTTCAACGTCCGCGCCGTACAGGCTACCTTTGACGACGCCAACCCGGGGACGCGCCATCTCTGGGCCTACCCCGACACGGGCGAGTGGGACCCGGAGCGCAACGTCGACGAGTTCTGCGATGCGCTGGAATCTTGGCGCGACCACGGCGTGCTGGGCTTCACGATCAATTTCCAGGGTGGCGGCGCCTACTTCGCCCCGGAGACCTACGAGCAGTTTGACAACAACGGTTTCACGTCCGAGGGCGAGCTCAAGCCCGCCTACGCCAGCCGGATAGAGCGCGTGGTCGCTCGCGCCGACGAGCTAGGGATGGTCGTGATCGCTGGCCTCCTCTACTGCGTGCATCTCAAGAAGATGACGGAGAGTGCGATCTGGCGCGTCTGCGATCAGGCGTTGGCCTTCCTTGAGGGCACGGGACGGAAGAACGTGGTGATCGAGGTTGCGAACGAGGTGGAGGTGTGCCTCCGCCACTCCGGCTATGAAATGTTCCGGCCGGAGCTGACGCACGAGATGGTCGTGCGATTGCGCGAGACCTACCCTGGCTTCCTCTACTCCGCCAGCCAGGGCGGGATGGATGTGGAGACTGGACGCTGCATGCCTCCCCCTTCGCTGATCGACGCCGTGGACTTTGTGCTCGTCCACGGCAACGGTACGCGGGCGCCGCAGCTCGACGCCGCGCTCAAGGCGATCCTGGCGACGCCGGCTTACCGGGCAAACCCCAAGCCTATAGTGATTAACGAGGACTCACCGGGGATGCCCAATTTCGAGGTGGCGTGGCGGCACGGTGTCTCGTGGGGCTACTTCGACCAGGGGTTCGGGGGCGCGCAGGCTTGGGGCGGCGATTCCTACATCGACTACCGATCGCGGTCGCGCGAGGATGTCTACGAGAATCTTAGCGGATTCCAGACGCCCCCGGTGAACTGGTGCATCAACACGGAGCACAAGCGCGCCTTCTTCAAGCGCGTCGCTGAGGTCACGGGCTACCCGGGCGACGGATCGAGCTAGGAGGCTGCTGAAAAACCCCCTTGTTGAGAGAACGCATAGGGCAGGCGCCCCACTTTTGCCC
>JAUVSX010000440.1 GCA_030596915.1 Chloroflexota bacterium
GGGGGGCGGCCCTCCCTCTACCGTCACAGGAGAGGGGAGAAGGCTCTCGGTTCCCGCGCTGTGAGCTGCCACGTGGCGCGCGCCGCTCTCGTCGAGGAGCACGAGTGCAGCACGCCCCGCGCCGGTCAGCTCGATGACTTCGTCCAGGATGAACTCGGGCAGATGTTTGGCCTCACGTCGGGCGTTGATGCGCACGCCTATGTCGAGCATCCGCGTGAGTTGGCCGTGCAGATCGCCCGCGCCGGTCAAATGATCGGTAAGTGGCTCAATGGGAAGGTCACGTCGCGTCGCCTCGCGCAGCCACTCATCAATGATCAGCCGGTTGATTCCGATCTTGTTGAAGTAGTTCCTGCGCAGGCCCTCGTCACTCAGAGTGGCGACGGACTCCAGCATCGCGGCGCGGGCCTGGTCGAGGGCGTGCCACCCTGCGTCCCCCTCATCCCCAACCGGTTGCTGCGCAACCGGTTGGGGATGGGGGGACGGTTTCCCGTTGGCTATGGTACACGGTGGTCGGGGCGCTGGCGCTCGTGGTGGCGACCGCGCTGGTCCTGATCGTCGCGCTGGCACTGGGCTGGAACAACCCGCGTCCCTCCGGGCCTCCCGACTGGGATGCCGCCGGCCTTCCCCGCCGCCTGGAAGCACCTCCTAACAGGTCCGTCGTTGAACTGCTTGGCTATCCGGGCCCCGTCCCCGATGATTTCATCCTCGAGGGGACGATGGCAGCGGTCTCCGGGCCCGATTTCAATGGGTACGGCCTGGCCTACCGTGCCCTGGGTGCAGACCGCTACACCGTGTTCGCGGTGGGGAGCGACGGCTATTACGGCGTCCTGCGAGTGGAGGGCGATGACGTGACGCCGCTGGTCGAGTGGCAGCAGTTTCCTCACATTCGCCGTGGCGCGCAGACCAACCGGCTGCGCGTGGTGTGCTCCGGCCGGAGCTGCGACTTCTTCATCAACGACGAGTACGCCGCGAGCGTCGAGGATGACGGCTGGTTTCAGGGCGACTTCGGCCTGTGGGTCCGTAGCTTCGAGGAAGAAGTCGTGGCCGTCGAGTTCGACGCCGTGCGAGTCTGGGAGCCGTAGCGGACCAGAAGGCGTGCTCGGGGCCGGCAGAGTTGTTGCCGTTGCCCATCCCCGTAGTATACTTCTGAATAGCGTGGCGGTTGGGATGGGCTTTCCATCGGCCGAATCCCCTTCGCTGCGGGTGCGTTCCCGTCGCCGTGATCAAGGAGGCTTGATGAGACTGATGTGCCTGGGGTGTGATGCGCTGGCCCGCCCCATCTATCTGTGCGCGGCGCAGTCGCCCCACACAGTGGACGTGACGCTGCTGCGATTGGGGCTGCACGAGGATCCAGAGGACCTCCGCGATCGGCTGCAGGGCCTGCTCGATGGTGCGCAAGATCAGGGGTAGGACGCCGTTGTGTTGGCCTACGGGCTCTGCGGCAAGTCCACTGCGGGCCTGGTGGCCCGCGATGTCCCCATCGTGATGCCGCGCGCTCACGACTGCATCACGCTCTTCCTGGGCGGACGGCAGCGCTACAAGGTTGAGTTCGATGAATGCCCCGGCACGTACTGGTATGCGCTGGACTACATAGAACGCAGGGATGGTACGGGTACCGCCCTGTCACTTGGCTCGGGTGTCGACACGGATCTGGGTTCTGTCTACGACGAATACGTGGAGAAGTATGGGAAGGATAACGCGGACTATCTGATGGAGGTGATGGGCGCCTGGCAGGATCATTATCAGCGCGCTGTCTTCATCGACATGGGCATAGGTGATGGCGCGGCCGTAGAGGGCCTCGCCCGGGCCGAGGCCAGCCGCCGCGGATGGCGCTTCGAGCGTGTGGCGGGTGACCTCGTGCTAATCCGGGATCTGCTGTTCGGTGATTGGAGTGAGGACTTCCTGGTACTCCAGCCTGGGCAGAAGGTCGGGATGGCGACGCATTCGGGCGTTGTCGAGGCCCAGGCCTGACGGCAGCCATCACACAGAAAAGGGGACACATACCGTGAAAACTCGCAGGCCTGCTTGGGCCAGGCTCTCTCTTATGTTGGCCGTTCTGACGCTTGCTGCGCTTACCGTGGCGTGTGGCAAGTCGAGAAGCTTCACCGTGACGCTCAAGGAGCCGAACGTCATCAAGATCGTCCAGGCGGCGCTTGACATCGCGCAGGTCGATCTGCCGCTCGATATCTCCGGGGTTGACATCAAGGACGGGTACATCCGCGTCGGCGGATCGTACACGGGCGAGGACGGCGCCACCACGTCCGGTGTCGTCGACCTTACGCTGCGAGTTGAGGACGATGAACTCAAGGCCGAGGTACTCAATGTGGACATAACGGGCGTCGAGCTCACCGATGAGCAGATCGCCGGATACAATACCATCCTTACTACGCAGTTCACCAAAGCCGCGACAACCGTCCCGGGGGTGAGGATCGAAGACGTCACGATTATCGAGGATGCAGTCAAGATCCGGGTCAGGGTCGGCCTTTCCGAGTAGGGAGTGATCGCGGAGCGTGGCGAGACGTTTCGAAGCGTTCACGGCCAGCCTGGCTGCGGCGTTCCTCGTGGCGATGCTAGCCGCTTGCGCCGCTGTGTCATCTCGGGATGGGCCTACGGCGGCCGCGCTCGTCGCTCCAGACCCCAGCGGGACGCCAGCGCCGGTGGCACAGCCCGCCGCTTCGCCCTCCGCCTTGGCGGCCGGGACGAAGACGTGTGTCCTTCCCTCAGTCATCGTGCCTACGATGCCGGCAGAGAAGCCGGGGTACGCCCAGCTCGATTCCGCCACCGGCCTGCACGTGACCGGCAGGGCACGGGTGATCGACCTGGCGACCTACCGCCTCAACGTGAGCGGAGAGGGCGAGAGGCCGCTTAGTCTCAGCTACGACGAACTGAGATGTATGCCGCGGGTATCGGCAAGCCCGCGGTTGGTCTGCCCGGGTTTCTTCGAGGATCAAGCGGCCTGGGCTGGCTCCTCGCTGGCGCACATCCTGGACCTGGCGGGCGTGCGGGAGGAAGCGACCACCATTCGGCTGGTGGGCGCCGATCGGTACGAGGCGACACTGCCTCTCGAACAGGCGCTCTCGACCGAGGGGTTCCTGGCCTACGAGTGGGAGGGTGAGCCATTGCCGGTCCTGCACGGCTTCCCCGTCCGCGCTGTGTTTCCCACTTTCGAGGGAAACAAGTGGGTGAAGTGGGTCGTCAGAATCGAGGTCACCTGATCTGGCGGGCGACCGGGTGAGACAGGGCTACCCAGGGAGGATCGTCCGATGAGTGTGTCGGCCAACCACGAGGTGGCGTACAACGGAGAGGCCCCGCCCCACTCGGTGTGGCCACGACGTCTGACAGTCATCCTGCTGGGCGCCCTGCTCGGCGCGGTGATGGTTGGGGCGGTGTTCTCGAGCTTCGTGCAGGGCTCGTGGTGGTACCAGCACATAGCGGACAGAGCCCTCGATGCCGAGCACCGAGCCGGCCTCGCGGCGATCCGGGACGAACTGGCGGCCAGCGGGCAGGCCCCGCGGGCGGTTA
>JAUVSX010000156.1 GCA_030596915.1 Chloroflexota bacterium
GACGTCCGTCCCAAGATGCGCAACTGGATCATTGGATGCGATATCTGCCAGGAAGTTTGTCCGGTCAATCGCCGGCTGACGACGCGCTCGCACGACCCAAGATCCGGGTTCGAACCCGCCCATCACGCCAGCCACAAGCTTCTGGGCGGCGTCGAGAAGAGCCCGAGCCTCGTTGACCTGCTGCAGGATCGCTACCCTGCCGTCATCCGCCGGAACGCGACGATCGCCCTGGGGAACGTCGGTCGCGGTCGCCCTGAGGCGATCGAGGCGCTGAAGGCGCAGCGGTTGTCGTCCAACCTCGATGCCGCGGAGACCATCCACTGGGCGCTCGAGCGGGTTCTTGCGCCGGAGGCCTCGGAGTAACGGCGGCGCACCGCGCACGGGCCTATTCGGCGGATGCACCGCCACTGTTCATCCGCCAACCAGGAGAGAAGATACCGTGATGAACGGACGCATCGGAGGACAGGCCTCACTCTTCATTCTGTGCGCCTGCCTCACGGTGCTGCTCGTTGCGGCCTGCTCGCCCTCGCAGCCGACCCCGACTGCGCAGGCGCCCAAGCCAGAAGCGAACAACACGGAGGCTCCGGCGGCTGAGGAGAAGCCAGAACCCACTGCCACGCCGGTGCCGCCGACGGCACCGCCAACCGAAGCGCCGCCGGACGCGCCCCCAACGGAAGCCCCGACCGCCGAGCCGAGGGAGCCAGCTCTGCTGCCTGAGCCGCAGCAGATCAGTTTCGCTGCTGGGGACGGGCAAGAGCTGGAGGGCACGTACTACCCGGCGGCAGCGAACCCAGCGCCCATCATCGTCTTGATGCATTGGGCGCCCGGAGATCAGTCTAGCTGGGTCGAGATCGCCCTCTGGCTGCAGAACCAGGGTCTCGGGGGGCAGACCAAGTCGAGCGACACCTGGCTGGATCCGTCGTGGTTCCCGGCGCTGCCAAATGACGCGTCCTACGCGGTATTTACATTCACGTTCCGCGAGTGCGGAGGTGGCGCCGGTTGCCAGAGCTTCGAGCCAGACGGCTGGCTTCTCGACGCTTGGGCAGCGATGGAGACCGCCGGAGGTCTGGAGGGCGTGAATCCCGAGCGGATGGTCGCCATCGGGGCGAGCATCGGGTCTGCTGGCGCCACCGACACGTGCGCGGATGGGTGCCTGGGGGCCCTGGCCCTCTCACCAGGGAGCTACTTGAACATCCCCTTTGCCGAGGCTGTGACGGCTCTCGACGCTGGTGTCCCACCGCGCCCGGTCTGGTGCCTGGCAGCGGAGGGGGACGGCGAGTCCGCGCCCACGTGCCGGAGCGCCTCCGGCGACTCTTACCGAGCCATTGCATACCCGGGTAGCCACCACGGCATGCAGCTCATACGACCGGGATTGGACCCCGACACGATGGGAATCATCCTCGAGTTCCTGGGTATCACGCTTGGTGGGTGACCACTGCGCAAGCACGATACCGGCCGGGACTAGGCGGACCCATCTGGAGCGCGGTGCGCCCCCATCCTGGCTCGAGGAGAAGCGCGCGCAGTGACCTATCGGGCGATCCCGAGCCCTACGCGCCGGTTCAGCCGGGCGGTTCGTATCATCGCGTCCATCGATCTCGCGATGGCAGTCGTTCTCGCCATCCCCTTCACTGCGTCGCTAGTCTTGGACTATGTGTTCAGGGTAGATCGCCTGCTTGGCTTCGACACGCTGCCGGTGGATCCGAGGCCATCTCTCGTGTTGTTGCTGAATCTCGCCGGGGTGATGGCGGCGGTCTGGGCCATCGCTCGGCTGACGACCCAGACGCCGCGACTTGCGAGGCTCGATGTCTGGCGGCGCGTCGTCGTCGCGGCTCTGATCGTCTACTACGTCCTGCTCCGCGATCAGACGCCGGTCCTGCTCTTGTTCGTTCTTACCGAGCTGGCGGCCGCCATCTGGCAGGCGCTCGCGACCCGTCGATTCGTGCGCACGACGGGCGAGTAGCGGCCTACCCTGCAGTGGCGGGGCCGTCCGGGAATCCCTTATCGCGCTGCGTCAGGACGCTGAGCCAGTCGGGCTCGCCTGCGCTCAGCGCAATCCTCGGAGCGCCGACAGGGCGCGCACGCCAGCTACCCCGTCCGCCAGCGCACCTGCGTAGACGCGCCGGTCGCTCCCGTAGGAGATCACGTTGAACCCGATGTCGAGCCACTCCTGTACGCTCGTGAGATCGCCCGGCTGGATCCCGGCCGCCAGCCCGTGCTTCCGCGCTGTCTCCACCACAAGCATCAGGGCAGCCCGGAACCGAGGGTGGTGGAACTCGCCAATGATGCCCAGTGAGTGAGCGAGATCCCACTGCCCCACCCAGAGCACGTCCACACCCGGGGTGCTAGCGATCTCATCGATGTGGGCCAGCCCCTCCTCGCTCTCGATCTGGCAGATGACGCTGGTGTTCCGGTTGGCGTAGGCCAGGAACTCGGCGCCATCGACAGACTGGTACCCGGTATTGCCGCCACCCAGGCTCACGCCCCGTTCCCCCAGGGGCCCGTATTTTACGGCGTTGACGATCGCCTTCGCCTCAGCCCCGCTCTTGACGTTCGGCACCATCACGCCCAGCGCCCCCGAATCCAGGCAGCGTGCGATCAGGTGGTACTCGATCTGCGGGACCCGGACGAAAAGTGCAACCGTCGTGTTCCTGAACCACTCCACGAGGTTGGCGATGTCAGCGATCGTGAAGGCCGTATGCTCCGTGTCCACCAGGACGAAATCGACGCCGGCCGAATCGAGAATCTGTCCCATCCCCCGCGTGCCGAATTCCACGAGCATGTGTCCAACCGGGACACCACCTTCATCAAGGACTTGCTTGAACCGATTAAGTCTCATATTGCCTCCGGGATGTTGTGCCCTGCCTGAGTAGACCAGACCTCGTGAAACCCGCGCAAGACTCCGACGCGGAACCGCTGGTGGTCTGACGCGTGGCTACGTCCTTTCCCCCAGTTGTGCCAGGTCGCGTGCGCAGCGCAGCCGCGACTCCACGAGGACCGTCAGGTGACCGAATGGGACCGCACGCGAACGGCGAACGGCCGGTCAGATCGGCGAGCGCGTCACACGTCGTACCCCTGCGCTGTTCGTCGCAGACAACCCGCAGACACGGCACAAGTAGCGCGACATTGAGGCCCGTCCTAGATGTCCAGATCGGCGGGTTCGTAGTACTCCCTGGGGTGCTGGCAGGCGGGGCACATGCGCGGGGGTTCAGTCCCCACGTGGACGTATCCGCACTTGGAGCACCTCCATTTGATCGGTTCGTCCCTCCTAAAGACCGTACCGTTCTCCACCATCTCGAGCAGCTTGCTGTAACGATCGCGGTGATGCGCCTCGACCTTGGCAATCTGGCGGAAAAGAATCGCGGCAGCCTCGTTCCCCTCCTCATCAGCCTCTTCAGCGAAGCCCGGATACATAGACGTTGTCTCGTAGTGCTCCCCCCCGATGGCCTCCTTCAGGTTGGCCACCGTATCGCCGATGCCGTCAAGCAGCTTGAACTCGTTCTTGGCGTGTTGCCGCTCGTTATCGGCCGTTTCCTCGAAGATCTTGCCAATATAGTGATAGCCTTGCTTGCGCGCGACCTTGGCGAAGTACGTGTACTTGTTGCGGGCCTGTGATTCGCCAGCGAACGCCGCCTTCAGGTTCTCCTCAGTCTTGCTCATTGCTAGCCTCCTGTTGGGGTTGGGATTGGGGTTGGGATTGCGTACCCGCGTGCATTGTATTCCGGCCATCCCGCCTGTCAAGCAATGCACTCCGCAGGACTCCGGGCATCAGATTCTCCAGGCGAATCAACGTGCACGGGTGGACCCGATTGATGCGCTCGTACGCCGCCCCCCGCTCTGCGCGTGGGGCAGAAGCCCTCGCTGTGCGTGCCCAGCGCGCGTAGGGGCGCAGGTCGAGTCTCTCGCGGGTTTCCTGCTGGCGCGGTACGTGCCTGCCGCGGCCCCGGCGAGAAAAGCCCCATACTTCAATCACCCTCGATCAGGATGGCCCGGGCTGGCGCACCGTCGCCGCCCGCCATTTTCAGCGGCAGGCACACGAGTTGGTAGGCTCCGGGAGCCGCGCCGCTCAGATCGATACCCTCGAGGAGAATCACGCCGGCGCCGAGAAGGATTCGATGCGCCGGCACCAGGTGGTCCCACGCAGCGACGGACAGATAATCAACGCCGACCAGCTCGACGCCACGGTCCACCAGCCAGCGTGCCCCATCGTCCGTGAGACCGACATAGTTCGTCGTGAACTCGCCGGGCGAGCGCGACCACAGGGCCGAGTTGCGCGTGCGAAACAGCACACGTTCGGCCCCGTTTGGTATTCCGAGGCCCGACAGCACGTCACCAGTGAGCGCGGGGGCGCTCATGGCGTGAATGACGTCGGCGGGTCCCACCAGCGTTGTCAGGTCGAGACCGTCCACGCCGGGGCCATCCACATAGTGATGGCTTGGCGCATCCACGTGGGTGCCGGTGTGGACGGTCATCGCGAGGTGGCTCACCGTGGCATGGTCGCCGTCCGCAAGACGCCGGACGTACGTGACGGCGACTGCCGGTTGGCCCCTCCAGACGGCCATCGATTCTGAGATGGGAATAGAGATGTCGTGGATTAGCATAGGTACGCCTCGCAGGGTGTTGTGGTTCGCTTGGCAATCCGAACCATGCCGGCCGTCGGACGGCCGCCACGCAGGCGCCGGACAGAGCCTACGCGGCCCCAAACTGCGGCAGCAGCTCCCGGTGTACCTCAAACATCTCGTCGAGGATGGCCTCCGCCTGCGCGGCCGAGTCGACCACCGGGTCCAGCAGCAGCGCCTGCTCCCACCGCACAATGCGTCGTTGAGGCAGACCCGCAATGGCTCAGGCTACGCTAGGACCATGTCTTGCACCTCGACGAGGCGGCGGTACAGACCGGCGTGAACCATCAGCTCGTCGTGCGTGCCGGCCTCGCGGATGTGGCTGCCTTCAAGGACGACGATCTTGTCGGCGTTACGGATCGTCGAAAGACGATGCGCGATGACGACTGTCGTGCGACCGGCCATCAGACGCTCCAGCGCCTGCTGGATCAGGATCTCGGTCTCGGTGTCCACGGACGATGTCGCCTCATCAAGGATCAAGATAGGCGCGTCCCTCAGCACGGCGCGGGCAATGGCCAACCGCTGCTTCTGCCCTCCCGAGAGCTTGACACCGCGCTCCCCAATCAGCGTGTCGTAGCCCGACGGCAGCCGCTCGATGAACTCGTGGGCGTTGGCGACCTTGGCAGCTTCGATCATCTCGTCATCCGTGGCGTCCGGCCGGCCAAAGAGGATGTTGTCGCGCGCCGTGCCGTGGAACAAGAAGACATCCTGCAGCACCATACTTACCTGCTGGCGTAGGCTCTTCAGCGTCAGGGCGCGTATGTCTTGACCGTCGAGCAGGATTGCGCCCTCACACACGTCATAGAAGCGCGGGATCAAGCTTGCCAGCGTCGTCTTGCCCACACCGGTCGGTCCAACGACGGCCACCGACGTGCCAGCAGGCACGCGGAGGTCGATGTGCTCCAGCACGGGCGGACCCTGGTCGTACCAGAAGCTCACGTCCCGGAGCTGCAGGGCGCCCCTGGCGCGTCGAGACAGCGGACTGGCGCCGGGGAGATCTTGAACATCGGGCTCCTCGTCCATCAGCTCGGCCACGCGCTCCACGCCGGCCAGCGCCTCCTGCACGTTCTCCCAGGCGCCGCTGAGGACACGAACCGGTCCGTAGAGCATATTGAGGTAGAGGAAAAAGGCCGCCAGGTCAGCGAAGGGAAGGGTCTGGCCCAGCACCATCTGGCCGCCGAAGTAGATCAGAACCACCATGCCGAGGGAGGAAGCGAATTCCACAAACGGCTGAAAGGTGGCCAGGAGGCGCAGTGCGTCGAGCATAGAATCGCGGTACCTATCGATGTGGGTTGAGATGCGCCTGGCTTGGGCATCCTCCCGGGTGAAGGCCTGGATCTCGCGGATGCCCGAGAGATTGTCGTTCAGCGTCGCGTTCAGCTCTCCCAGCTCCCTCTGCCTCGCCCGGAAGGCCGGCCGCACATACTTCGAGAAGCCCTGTATCGCGAGAACAATCATCGGAACTGGTGCCAGGCTGAGAAGCAGGAGTGGCCGGCTGATGCTCGCCAAGACGATACACACGCCCACGAAAGTCAGCACGTTGACCGCCACGTCCGGAACAGCGTGGGCGATCAGCCGTTCGAACAGCTCCGAGTCGTTGACCATTCGCGACATCAACTGGCCCACCTGCCGGTCCTCGTAGAAACGGAGGGATAGCCGCTGCAAATGCTCATATATCTGACGCCGCGCGTCGGCAACCATCCCCCACCCGGCCACGTGGGCCACATAGCTGCGCACAAACTGGAGACCGGCCTGCAGGGCGTATAGCACCAGGGCCCACAATGCGAGCTGTGTGACCGTGCCGTAAGACTCGGGACCTGCCTCGGGATCCGTGACGGTCTCGATCAGGGTCTTGATGACCCACGGCGCCGCCAACTGAACAGCGGTCAGTAGTAACATGCTGATCACCACGATGATCAGCGGTCTGGCATACTCTTTGACGTAGCCAACGAAGAATCGAGTTGCCTTCACCCCGTCCTGGTCCTCCGGTCTGTCCTGCTTCGTGTCGTATCCTCAGGGCCGTGCGACCCTGCCCGCGAGCCGCGTGATACTGCCTGGCGCCTCACCCCCCGTTTGATCGCCACTCCCACGCGCCGCCCGATTCCGGCGCGTCTCAAGCAACCGGACCTGCTAGGCACGGATGTTGCTCAGGGGAGAGCCCGCCCGGTACCGGTCGCCGATTATACCCGCGACAGCCGCCAGGGCCAGCGACCGTCGCCAGGCGAATTGACGCTACATAGTTTCGATGCCGATGGAGTCCGCTCCGGCGCGGCGCGCGGCGAACTACCCCATCGACCCTTTGCGGTTGACGCGGCGCCCGCGCCGGTGTATCATCCGCGCGGCAATACGGGAGAGCCCGGCGGTCCAGGGCTGCCCCTCCCAGGCTGCACGACCCGGGCCAGCACGCCCACAGCGGAGTCGAGGCGCC
>JAUVSX010000069.1 GCA_030596915.1 Chloroflexota bacterium
CCAGGTTTGCCTCGTGCTTGCGGCCCTCTTTCAGCGCACGCGCTGGCGCTACCACGAGCGCACGTATCGCTACGTCCTGCTGGAGGCCGGCCACATCGCGCAAACCGTCTATCTGGCCGCCACAGCACTGGGCCTGGGCGCTTGCGCAATCGGCGCTTTCCTCGACGACGGTCTCAATCGTCTGCTCGGGATTGATGGCAGCGAAGAATCAGCGCTCTACATCCTTGCGGTGGGGCGGATCTAGAGGCTCGTTCCGGGTTGGTGCAGGCGACGGTGCGGTTCCGCGGCGCGCGCTCGTTCGCGGAATGCGCTCCATCGCGGCGCGGGCGCCCCGGCGGCCGGGGCAGCGGACCACTCTGGCTTGTCACACACCAGTTGTGTGCTATGATTCCACTATCATCTGACCACGCGCGGAGATAGACCGACGGCGAAGAAGGCGCGTTCTCCTCTTATCTACGTCCTCGAAGGGCTGGCCCTCGTCGCCGCGCTCGCGCTGGTGACAGTGGGCGGTCGTTGGCTCCTTTCCAATGGACCTGACTCCGCACAGGCCGCTCATACACCGGCACTGGTCGTTGAGGCGACGGGCACAGCCCCCCCCCCGGCGCCGAGTCCTACGGGCACGCTCCCTCCGACGGACACCCCGGCGCCGAGTGCCACACCCACGCCCCAGCCGACGCACACGCGAGCGCCGAGGCCGGCGCCAATCGCCGACCAGGGCGCCTCGTCAGAACCGACGCTCTTTCCGACGCTGGCCCTACCCGAGGGGCCGATTATGGTCCTTCAGACGCCCGGTTCGGGGCAGGAGGGGTCATTCTCGTCGCGGGTGCCACTCGTCCAGCAGCCTAAGAATACGATCAACATCGTCGTGCTGGGTTCCGACCAGACCTCCGTCAAGAGCGTTGGGCGCACAGATGTGATGGTCGTCGTCAGCATCAACCCCGAGATTCCCTCGGTCTCTCTCTTGTCGATCCCGCGGGATTTCTATGCATGGCAGCCGGGCCTGGGCTTCAACAAGATCAACACGGCGTTCACCTATGGTGAGAAGTACCAGTACCCTGGGGGCGGCCCCGGTCTGATCAAGGCCACGATCGAGCATAACCTCGGTATTCGCATCCACTACTTCGCCCGCGTCAGTTTCGACGGCTTTGTCCGCATCGTGGATGCGCTGGGCGGGGTGGACGTGGCGGTCGAGTGTCCTCTGTCCGACACGTTCCCCGACCCCGATTCGCCCACCGGCCAGACCGACGTCGATTGGCTGCCGGGTATCCACCATCTCGAAGGCAAGTACGCACTCTGGTACGTGCGATCCCGCTACCGCTCCAGCGACTTCGACCGCAACCGCCGAGAGCAGCAGATGCTACGGAGTCTGTATAGCCAGATCCTGAGCCTGGATATCCTCCCCAAGCTCCCTCAATTGTGGACGGCTCTAAAGGACACGGTGTCCACGGATCTGGGGCTAGGAGAGGTGCTCTACCTGGCGAACATCGCCTCGCGGCTCGATATGACCAACGTGAAGAGCCGCTTCGTGAACCCGAGCGTGCTTGAAGTGACGTACTCGCCGACGGGCGCCTACATACTGGTCCCGAAGCCCACCGAGCTCCGCAATCTGGTGGCCGAGGCGCTGGCGCCCCCAGCCGCGGGCCGCGCCCAGCAACGGGCTTTCAGGATCGAAGTCTTGAACGCCAGCCCCTGGGCGGAACTGGGTCACGTGGCAGCCGAGCGGCTGCGCTGGGAGAACTTCGAGGTCAGGAACGTCCTGAGGGCGGACGAGGTTCGCCCTCGCACACAGATCGTAGACTACACCACCACATCCAAGGGCTCGCCGATTCTCCACCTGATGCGGCTGTACGGGCGCAAGTCCAGCGATGTGATCTCCGCACCCTCCGAGTCGAGCCCCGTCGACTTCCTGATCATCCTGGGGTCCGACTACAACCCCTGCATCGCTCCCTGGATCACGAACTAGGACCGCGAGTCAGGCGGAGCAGCGAGTCGGCGAATCGACAACGGCCCCAACTGCCACGAACCAGCCTTCCTCACAACGCTGGCGCAGATCCGCGCAATCCGCGGCAGCAAGCAGCCCGCGGGCGTCCGGCGTCACGGCGCGGCGAAGTAGGCCAGCGCCTGGCGCACCTTCTCCTCGAGTGGCATCTCCTCGTCGCGGGGCAAGCTTTGGACTGCTCGCTGCGCCTCGACCAAGCTGAAACCGAGGCCGGTCAAAGTGGTGATCACGGCGGCGTCAGCATCGCTCAGCAGAGGGGCCGCGCCCACGCCCCTGGGGGCAAGCTTGTCCTTCAGGTGGAAGATGATCGCCTTGGCGGTCTTCTGCCCGACGCCCGGCACGCGCGTCAGGATGCCGGGTTCCTCCTGACCCACCGCCTGCCGCAGCGAATCGAGCGAGAGGGTGCCGAGCACTGAGAGCGCACACTTGGGGCCAACGCCGGAGACGCTCAGCAACAGTCTGAAGAGAGCGACTTCCTCCTCGGTCCGGAACCCGTACAGTGTCAGCTCGTTCTCGCGCACGTGCCAGTGAGTGAACAGCTCGACTGGTCGCTCGACTTCGCCAAGCTGCTCCAGCATATCGGTGGGCACGCTGACCTTCAGCCCGACGCCACCCACTCGGACCACGACGTGGTCCTCGGCGGTGGACCAAACGGTGCCGCTAAGCCTGGCGATCACCCTGCTGCTCCCTCCTTGAACTTCACGCTTGAATCAGATCCGCCAGTCGTGCTGAGTGCAGGTGGCAGATGGCTACGGCCAACGCGTCGGCCGCATCGTCGGGCCGCGGCGGCTCCGCGAGCGCCAGCAACAATCGCACCATCTCCTGCACCTGTGCCTTGTCCGCGCTCCCGTACCCGGTCACCGCCTGCTTGACCGTCCCCGGCGTGTATTCGAAGACGCGCAGGCCGGCGTCGGCCAGCGCCAGGAGCGCCACGCCGCGCGCTTGTCCCACGCTCATCGCCGTGCGCACGTTGGTGCTGAAGAACAGCTCCTCAACTGAGGCCACCTGAACCTGGTACTTGGCCGTCAGCGCGGACACCCCCTGGTAGATCAACTGCAGACGCAACGGCATAGGCTGACCGGCCGGCGTGCGAATGACGCCAAAGGTCACCGCCTGCACCTCCCCGCCCGTCTCCTCCACCACACCGTAGCCCGTGATGGCGATGCCGGGGTCGATACCGAGGGCGCGCATGTGGCTCTAGCCCGATGCCTCCTCGTACAAGGCCATCAGCTCATCGCTGATCTGCAGGTTCGAGTAGACCTGCTGGATGTCATCCAGGTCCTCCAGCGCCTCAATGACGCTCATCACCCGAAGCGCCTCCTTGTGTTCCAGTTCGATCATCGACTTGGGTACCATCGACATCTCGGCTGTCTCGGACTGGATTCCAGCATCCTCCAGTGCTTGCCGCACGGCCTGGAAGTCTGATTGCTCCACGTACACCTCGATCAGGCCCTCACTGATCACGACATCGTCAGCCCCAGCCTCGACCGCAACGTCAAACACCGTCTCCTCATCCGCGCCATTGGGTGTGATCCCAATGTACCCTTTGCGCTCGAACTGCCACGATACAGCGCCTGCATCCGCCATCGTCCCCCCTTGGCGGGTGAGCGTGTGGCGAATATCGGCGACAGTGCGGTTCTTGTTGTCGGTGAGCACCTTGATCAGCAGTCCGACCCCATTAGGTGCGTACCCCTCGTACGTGAACTCGACTAGCTCCTCACCCTTCAGCTCGCCAGTGCCCCGCTTGATCGCGCGCTCGATGTTGTCCTTGGGCATATTCGCGCCCTTGGCCTTGTCCATCGCCAGGCGCAAGCTGAAGTTCGTCTCGGGATTGCCGCCGCCCTCACGGGCTGCGATCGCAATCTCTCGCGCCAGCCGCGTGAAGAGCTTCCCGCGCTTGGCATCCGTAGCGGCCTTCTTGTGCTTGATGGTAGACCACTTGCTATGACCAGACATCTCACGTCCTCCCCCAATCGATTCACCCGAGCTAGGCCCGGTTCCTGGCAAGCGTAGTCGCCGTTCTCAGCCCGACCTCACCGATCAGGCCAGGGCGCTCACGCCTGTGCGCGCCACAAAGCGGCTGCGCGATTATACCTCCGTGCCCGAGGGGCCCCAAACAAGAAGAGTGGATGCAAACGCCTCATCCACTCTCCGCCAACTCCGCCTGCGGTGATAGCTGGCTGCCCACGAAGTCGCGCTGGCCCTGCACGAAGGCCTTGATGGCCATTGGCCGCTTGCCAGCTAGCTGAACGCTCTCCAGCCGCAACGCTCCCTCACCCGTGGCCACAGCAGCGCCGGCCTCCAACCGCACAACAGTTCCTGGTGGCGCTTCCCTTTGCCAACTGGGCAGTGGGGCCGCCTGCAGTATCTTGAGTCGCCTCCCCTGCCAACGCGTGAACGTGCCGGGCCACGGTACGAGCGCCCGCACACGCCGGCCCAGGTCGACAGCCGAATCCGACCAGTCGAGCAGTCCATCTTGCTTGCGCAGGCACGGAGCATGGGTCACCCCCTGCTCCGGCTGGCTGCGGGCCGTCAACCGTCCCTCCAAGTACACTGGCAGCACCTCGACCAACAGATCAGCCCCCAGGAGTGCCAGACGAGTCTCCAGACTCGGGCGCGTCTGATCCTCCTGGATCGGCTCCTCCCGCTGAGCCAAGATCCCGCCCGTATCAAGCCCCGCATCCATGCACATAATCGTCACACCGGTAACCTGATCCCCATTCAGGATGGCAGCGGCCACCGGCGCTGCCCCCCGCCAGCGAGGAAGCAGCGAGGCGTGGACATTGATGCAGCCGTACCGGGGCAGATCGAGCACGTTCTGCGGCAGGATGTGCCCAAACGCGGCCACCACGATCACGTCAGCGTCCCAGGCCGCCAACTGCGCCACTGCCTCATCCGTCTTGAGCGAGCACGGCTGGCAGAGCGGCAGACCGAGCTCGAGCGCGACCTGCTTGATCGGCGACGACGCCAGGCGCTGACCACGGCCGCACGGCCGGTCGGGCTGCGTCACCACGCCCACCACGCCGAAGGCCTCGTCTAACGCCTGGAGCGCCGGCGCCGCGAACTCAGGCGTGCCCATGAAAACGACTCTTGTCACAGTATCGGATTCTAGCACGGGGACGCGATTCGGCGAATACGGGTCAACGTGATGGCGCAGGCCTGCACGGACGCAGGGCCGCGCAGACGGCGGGGCCGCGGAGGCGCTCAAGCCTCTGCGGCCTGACGTTCATCATGTCTCTGCGTCTGGCTCCACAGCGTCTTCGGTCAGCACACCCACCACCTCCCAGTCGGCGCCATCGGGATCGGGCGGGTCGGGCTGACCGGAGTTCGCGGGCTCAGGGTTGGCCGCAGCCGGCTGCTGGTTCGGCCTGGCCAGCAGGTCATCAGAAGAACGCGAGAGGGAAAGGCTAGCCTCGGGGCCTGTCAGCGATCCGGGCAAGAGCCGCTTCGGGAACGTGACAACGCCCGTCGTCCGGATCTCCTCATTGGCCCTCGCGATGTCCTCGAAGAAGGTGAGGCCCCCCAGCACGAAGCTAACCGCACCAGCGTGGATGACCGCGAAAGCACCGGCCTTGAGCCAGAGCCAGCCGCCTCCGACTCCATCCAACCTCACGTCCGCCGGGGCAGCCCGCGGCTGGGGCTCGGGGGCCAGCGGGACCTCTCTGAAGCGGCGAGCACGCACGCTCGCGGATACCGCCGCCACGCCCGCGACCACGACGAGCACAAGGCCCAGCAAGCCGATGCCAAGCGCAATCGCCCAGAGTGTCGAGTCACCCATCCTGGTTTCTCATCGTACCACTGAGCTAGTATAGTGCATCTGAGGTGAGTGTCAATCCGCGTCTGCGGGCACCACCGTGACACGGGAGCACCGACCAGTCCCAGATGAGGTCGTGACCCCAGGCGACCTTGGTTGCACGTGCTCCCAGCCTCCGTCGTGTGCAGCGTTCGGCCAGAGGGCGGATGACGCGCGTACGGATAGCGCCGGTTGCATCCGCACGAAGGCAAGGGTACAATACATAAAGGTTGATATCTGGTTGGAAAGACTGCGGTCTCGAATCTTGGAACCATGATGAACTCCTCTAGTCCAACGGGCGTTCCTTTCGTGCCTGCCGTCGGCACACTGCGGGTGACCGACGGTGAGCGGGCCGAGGAACCGGTCGCGGGCGCCGGTGCCATGGCTACTCCGCGCCGGTCCGCCAGTGGACGGCTCCGCGAGCACCTGTTCGTCCTGATGCACCTGACTGGCCAGCCATCCCCGCCTCTCTATCAAGAGCTGTGCGACATCGTTTCGCAGACGTACTGGTCGACGGCCGGCGGCATTACCGCCGCGCTACGCGTGGCGGCTGGAGCTGTCAACCGTCACCTGCTTCGAGCCAACCTGGACTTGGAGCCAGCTCAGCGAAGCTATGGCAACCTGATCTGCGCCGTCCTCTCCGGTGACGAGGTCTACCTTCTTGAGGCAGGGTCCGTCTGGGCATCCGTCCGGCACCGCAACTGGCAGGAGAGCTTGCTTCACGGGCAGGATGGACCCGCACTGGGCGGTGGTGCGGCAGCACGCATCCGCCTCTCGCACGCCACGGCCGCTGTGGGCGACACGATGGTCCTGACCTCTCCCGCACTGGCTGAAGGGGAGCGCAGCGAGGACATCACCCGGGCGCTGGGCGGCGCTAGCGTTGAAGATATCGTGGACGGGTTGTATGAAGCTCGTTCGGCGGGCGACTACGTCGGCCTTGTGGTCCGATTCAACGGTTGGGGTGCGGACACCGATGAGCCTGGGATCATCCAGCCTGTCGCGATCCCCATATTCAACGTTCCGGCGCCGGCGCCGACGGCCCACGTGCCGGCTGTAGAGCCAGCAACATCTCCAGAGCAAGGACGCCGCTGGCGGTCCGAGCCCTCAGACACGCCAGGACCCACCCTGGGGAAACGGATGGGTGACTTCGCGCGCCCGGTGGGCGCACTTGCACGTCGCGCTGGCCGGGTGCTGGCTTCTGTCGCTGTCGCGCTTACCCGGGCGCCGAGAGCACTTGCACAGCGCATTCTCCCTGGCGCCGCCCGGGGCCTCCGTCGCCGCAAGCGGGCAGCACGTCCCGCGCCTCCGGAGAACCGCACCGTAATGATCGCCCTCGCAATCGGCATTCCCGTCGTGGTGGCGATTCTGGTGGCAGTGGCGTACACGCAGTATGGCACGGATGCTCGGTTCGACGCCCTCATTGGTATGGCACAGAGTGAGGCAATCCGGGCTCAGGCTGCAGGAGGCGCCTCGGAGGAAGCACGCGAACGCTGGGAAGCGGTTCTATCTCTTACCGCGCAGGCCGACGAGATGCGGCCCGAGGATCCCGCCGCTACCGGCCTGCGAGACCAGGCACAGGCTGCTCTGGACCAGTTGGATGGTGTCGTGCGGCTGCACCCGATCAAGCTCTATGAGCTGGGCTCAGGCACGAAGCCGCGGCAGCTAGTCGTCCGAGGACAGATGATCCTCGTTCTCGACCCAAGTGATGGCTGGGTGGCTGAGTTGACCTACGATCAGGCCAGTGGCAGCCTGGTAGGGGACGAGGCCGCCCCTGTGCTCATAAGCACCGGCCAGGAGCTCGGCCGGGAAACCGTGGGCGCCCTGCTCGGCCTCACGTGGGTTGATCTCGCCGGCGGTAGGCAGACGAGCGGAGTGGTGATCCTTGAGGCCGGCGGTGCAATCATCAGCTACGATCCGGCCTCGGGCGGGGAGGGAGGGGGGCGCCGGCTGGTGCGTACGAGACTCGGCTCGCCCCCTTCCGGCGTGCCTCTGAGTATCGGATCGTATGAGGGTCGTCTGTACATGCTTGATCCGGGCGGCAATCAGCTATGGCGCTACGTACCCAGTGGCGATACCTATCCCGAGAATCCCGAGGCCTACTTCGCGGAGTCCCCGCCGCTCCCATTTGACGGGGCTGTGCACATGGCAATCGACGGCTACATCTACGTCCTATACGACGACGGAACGGTTCTGAAGTTCCTGGGCGGCCAGCCTGAGCCCTTCGAAGTACGTGGCGTACCCGGCGACCTTAGCCAGGCTGTGGCATTGGCCGTAGATCCGTCTGGGCGAGGCCGCCAGATCTACGTAGCGGACCGAGGGAATCAGCGCGTGGTCAGGCTGAGTCCCGACGGCGCCTTCGAGGTCCAGTATCGTGCGGACGAAGGTTTCGCCGAGCTGGAATCTCTGGCAATTGACCAGACGACTGGAAGGCTATACTTGATCAATGAGGGGCATCTGTACGTCGCCCCGCTCCCGTAATGGTTCTGTTTGACAACTGCGATCACACGACGCAGCAGTCTGGTTGGGCTGCTTCGATGTTGTTAGGAGGGTAGACTTGCGGCGCACTTCAAGGCGAGTTAGGCATTCAGTGGGGATGCTCCAGAAGGTGTTCACGGGAGGGCTGATCGTGCTCTTCCTGGTAATCGCCGTCGCGGCGGGGCTGCTCGTCTTCGACCGCGTGAGGCAGGCGGTCGCTGAGGCGGACTGGTTACCTGCCCCCGCGGTAGAGGCCTCTGAGGGCACACCGCTGCCTGGCGGCACACCCGAGATCTCCACCCGCGTGGTCTGGGACGGCAAGGAGCGCGTCAACATCCTGGCGATGGGTATCGACCAGCGCAGCTACGAGGAGGGACCCTGGCGCACAGATACGATGCTCGTGCTGACGCTCGATCCGGTCACGATGAGCGGCGGGATGCTCTCCATCCCGCGCGACCTGTGGGTACCTATCCCAGGCTACGAAGAGGGGCGTATCAACACGGCCCACTACCTCGGCGACGCCTACGACTATCCCGGCGGCGGGCCCGCGCTCGCGGTCAAGACCGTGCAGTATAACCTGGGCGTTCCCATCCACTACTACATACGCGTCAACTTTTCCGCTTTCGAGGAGCTCATCGATCTCATCGGGGGCATCGACATCGTGGTGGAGGAGGAGATCAACGACTCCGCCTACCCTTGTGACGACGGACCGTGCTATGATCCGCTGTACATCCCGGCGGGCGAGCAGCATATGGATGGCAGGACGGCGCTGAGATACGCACGCACGCGCCACGGGGGGGGTGGCGACTTCGATCGCGCCAAGCGCCAGCAGCAACTGCTTGTGGTGGTCTTCGAGAAGATCACCGAGCTTGGGATGCTCCCCCAACTCATCACCAAGGCGCCGAGGCTGTGGGAGACGCTGGAGGGTTCCGTCGAGACCGATATGCGACTGGACGAGATTGTTGCGCTGGCGAACCTGGCAGAGGGAATGGATTCCCAGAACATACGCACGGGCGTGATGGACCAACACTACACCCAGTTCTGGACAACCCCCTCGGGCCAGCAGGTGCTAATACCGATCCGCGAGCGCATGCGCGAGCTGCGAGACTACATCTTCACGAGCGATGTTCCCAAACCTGACGTGGATGATCCTGCCGCGCGCCTGCAGGAAGAGGCGGCAACGGTCGCGGTACTGAACGGGACGACGACAGCGGGGCTGGCCGGCAGCACGACCGACTATCTCGTGCAGCAGGGCTTGCAGGTCACCCGCACGGACAATGCGGACCTATCGGACTATGCCGAATCCCTCATCATTGTGTACACGGGTAAGAACTACACCGCCGAGTACATCGCCCGCCTGCTGAACCTGCCGTCGACAGCGGTCGTGCACGGAGCCGACGAAAACGCAGAGATTGACATCTCCGTGATCCTGGGGGCGGACTATGTCCCTCCCGCTCCAGAGGCAGCCCCGGAGGGCGAGGAGACGCCTGAGGGCACGTAGACCAGGAACGCGGCTGGGAGGGAGAACACGGACCGCAGGTATGGAAACCTGCCCCACGGTTTGGGGTGACCGGGTCAGTAGGTCAGTAGGCGACTCGGTGATTGGGCGGAGGGTGGTTCGTCAATAGCGAGCGCTCGGCCGGACCGTTTTCCATAGGACTGCCAGTCCGATCTTTCGCTGATTCGCTGACTCGTTCATTCGCTGAATCGCTGATTCGCCCTCTCGCTCATTCGCTGACTTGCGCGAAGACCTGTCAGGTTTCCACCGCATTGCCGTGGCGAAGCGCTCGGGCAGGGACCGCCCCCGGGCTTGTCGAGATCACTATGATTGACATGGTGCCTAATTGGGGCCAAGACAAGGTGTCAGGCTTCCGTTGCCCCCGCCTGTCCGATGGGCCGCTCGTACACGAAAACGCTCCACGCTGCGAAGGGCG
>JAUVSX010000456.1 GCA_030596915.1 Chloroflexota bacterium
GACCGCCGGGACGCGCACGGCATCAGCGCGCACCATTCAATGGACGGGTGCAGCATAGATTCGGGGTCCAGCGACAAGAAGAGAGACCGGCGGCCAGGTAGCATGGTCGGCGCAGGAATCGCGATTGGCACTGGGGTCAGCGTGGCGCTCGGCAACATCGCGCTAGGCATTCCCATCGGGATCGGCGTAGACGTCGCTATTGGGGCAGCGCTGGAGCACCGACAACAGGAGGACCACGACGACGGGTAGCCTGTACACTGCGCGTGCAGCTCCGCAGTGTCCGAGCTGTAGGTCCAGTCAGCGCCACGGCGCTTCAGACGCGCTGCCGTCGGACGGCGCAAGCTGCAAGCGACCGCGTTGCAGGGAGAAGTTAAGGATGCTATCGAGCCTGCGGAAGAAGTGGAGAGACATGCGACCAAGTAGCATGTTCGCACTTGGAATCACAATCGGCGTGGCAATTGGTATCGTCATCGGGATCGCAATCAACAACCTGGTGATCGGCATCCCCATAGGGGCCGGCGTCGGCGTCGCCATCGGATTGGTTCTGGAGGAGCGTCGGCGTACCGTTCAGTCGCGACCTGGCGTCCACTGGAAGGGAAGCGCCAGGCCACACCATTACATCTTCGCCCACATGGCCGTGCGAAACCGTTTCTTCGACAACCCTACGACCTTCGTGGCTGCGCTGGGCAACCGGCGGCAAGCGCTCCTAGAGGAGATGTGGGCCAACGTCGGCAGGTGGGTCGAAGCCAAGGAGGGGAAGGAGGCCGCGTTGCCCTCGGACGGTTTAGCGTTGACGGTGCGTGAAGTTGGCCCAGGCAGTCTGGCCCTGATCATCTCGCTTCCGCCCCCGGAGGATTTCACCGAGGCGCACTTCGTCGGGCTGCTCCTGCACCCGCCGCGGTTCATAACGCTCGAGCACGGATTCAGCTTCGCCCCGCGGGGCACACGAACGGTTCTCTGCGAGTGGACCGGAAGGCTGCAAGGAGGACCGCCGAGCGGGGTGCACGCGAATGTGGGAGATGGACCCGAGGCAACGGTGGATGCCTTTGCAGAAACACTGTCTGGCATGGTGAGCCAAGAAGACGGGGAACAGGCGGATGCAGCCGCACCGCCAGAAGCGTCATCGCAGGGCCGTCCACGGGGCCCGGCGCGAAGCTGATTGGCTGCGGCGAAGGAGTGACCTGACCGAGTGTCGCTGCCATTTGCATCCTTCAATTCGCCCTGTTGCCGCTGCTGATGGTCGGCGACTTGGCGCAAGATGTCCTCCCGCGGCGCAAGCCTTCGCTGGTTGACGTTTGACTTGGGCCACACGAGAGAGGGCACGATCGCTATGGGAACGCAAGAACAGTCGCTGATGACGCAGCACGTCGTCAACCTCGAAGAGAAACTCTCCGGGATCGACGAGCACTGGCGACCCAAGATCGTCGCCCAGATGAATGACTATCATCTCAAGCTGGTCAAGTTCCGGGGAGATTTCGTCTGGCACAGCCACGCGGAGACAGACGAGACGTTCATCGTTCTTGACGGCGAGCTGGGCATTGAGTTTCGAGATGGTGTGGCGACTCCGAGGCGAGGAGAGCTTCTCGTGGTGCCCAAGGGCGTTGAGCACCGGCCATTCGCCGAGGAGGAATGCCACGTCCTGCTGGTAGAACCAGCGGGAACGCGGAATACGGGTGATGCAGGCGGCGAGAGGACGGCCGAGCCTGAGTGGATCTGATAGCCGCGAGTCGAGGACTGCAAGTCGGGCAAGAGCAAAAGAACTAGAAAGGAGACTTATGTCTGTGGAGTCACTTGGGGAGCCCATCGCCGGGACTGCTAACCTCTATGCCTGGGGAGAAGGCCAGGTACTCAAGCTTCATGGGGAGGACGCTCCAGCAGACTGGTTGGCCTACGTCGGCAGGGTGGATCGCGCGCTGTATGACGCGGGACTGCCCGTGCCTGCGGTCGGGGACCTCATTGAGATAGATGGCCGTCTTGGGCAGGTCTACGAGCGCGTCGAGGGGAGCACCGTAGCAGACGAGCTGCTGGGGACGGCAGGGACAGACCCCGATGTAGCTGCGCGGCTAGGTTGCGTCTTCGCGGAAGCGCATGCCGAGGTTCACGGCTGTGCCGGTATCCCCGAGCTGCCCTCGACGCGACAGCTGCTGCCATCGGTCGTCGAACGGCTCACCGAGCTGCCCTCTGACCTCAAGGAGGCCACGCTAGCAGCCTTCGATGAGATGCCTGAAGGCGACCGGTTGTGCCACGGTGACTACCACCCGTACAATGTGCTACTGAGTCCGCGGGGGCCGATCGTCATCGACTGGAACAACGCCCATACCGGCAATCCGCTAGAGGATGCGGCTCGAAGTGAGCTGATACTTTCGGGTTTCGCGGCATCGCAACCGTCGTTCCGTACGCTCATCGACCAGTTCTCCCGGGCATACCTGGAGCGATACTTCGAGCTTCGGCCAGGGGATCGAGACGAGCTAGCGGCCTGGCGTCCCATAGTGGCGGCGGTGCGGCTTGCTGACGGTATTCCCGAGCTTGAGGACTGGTTGTTGGAGCAAGTCAGGGCGGGGCTGAGTGGGCGGACCTTAGTGTCGAACTGTCGAGCACACCCGTAGCCAGCCGCAGCCATGGGGAAGGGGCCTGATGGCAGAGCCATCAGCAGTCCGCGAGCGATCCTTTGTGCGCTTGGCGGCTTGGCGTGAGATGACCAAACTCGACGCCAGCTTTGAGCGGATAGCGTAACCAATGGACTGCGAAATCGACCTCATCCCCGTCAGCCGGTCCGAGATGTGGGTCATCGTCGCCGAGTCGATGCAGCCGGTTGGCTGCGAGCGGTACGGCAGCGATGATACGATCTGGGCGGCGCGGATACTGTGGAACAAGCCGAACAGGCTCGCGGTGGTGTAGGTGTATGAGGAGGTAGGTGCCGGGCGTGCTAGCGGTGACAGAGTGTACTCTGACGGAGTTCACGCCACGCCGCGCGCACTGACAGGGGAGGGGCGAAGTATGAAGACGAGCGTCACGGGTGCAGCCACTGTATCAGAGGCCTGGCTGCTCTCATCTGGGTGCGGGACACAACCGACGGCCACGACCTCGACGCCGGCGCCGACTCCATCAGTCGCCATTGATCTGGTGGCACTGGGTGATTCTACGCCCGCTGGCTACGGCGTAGTGCAATCCTACGCCGAGATCTATGCACAGTACGTCGAGGAGGATCTGGGGGTCGCGGTCCGGGTACATCACTGGGCCAGGAACGGACAGCGCGCCAGCGAGCTACTCATCGCCCTCCAGGAGGATCAGGAGCTGCGGGATGACATACGCGAGGCCGAGGTGATCA
>JAUVSX010000227.1 GCA_030596915.1 Chloroflexota bacterium
CGTATTGTTGCTGTTTCTGGGCGGCGCGACGGGACAGATGGCCTCTGCGTTCCTCATCGTCGTGCTTATCCTGATGGACTCGTTGGATGGCATTGTTGCCAGACGCCGTGGCCAACAGACTCTTGTGGGGAGCGCGCTCGATATCGCTGCGGACAGGGCCGTGGAGATCGTGCTGTGGGTGACCTTCGCCCAACTGCGACTGATCTCGGTCGCTATTCCCATCATCGTCGTCATTCGGGGCGCGCTGACCGATTCCATCCGCAGCGTAGCCCTGCAGAATGGTCAATCCGCGCACAGCATGATGCGCTCGAAGTGGGGGCGCTGGCTGGTGGCCTCGGGGGTGATGAGGAGTAGCTATGGTGTCGCCAAGGGATTCTCCTTCACCCTGCTGGCGCTCGCGCTGGGGCTAACGTCGGGGGGGTATGAGGCTGCGGAAGCGGTCTGGGTGGCCGGGGTGGCCCTCGCGTGGGTCTCCGTGGCCTTCTGTGTCCTGCGAGGATTGCCGGTGATCCTCGAGGCGGGCCCCCTGTTCAAGGCCCCCGAGTCGTAAGCGAGGGCTGGTATCGGGATGCGCCTCGAAGATCTTGCCGAAAGCGAATTTGCTCTCCGGGCGGCTGTGGCATTTTGCCGGCACACCCCGCGCTGGGTGGGGCACGCGGTGGCCCGGGGGGCTGCCTGGATCGCCAACCGGGGCGAGATGGAAATCCACGCGACGGTGCAAGAGAATCTGCGCCACGTTCTTGGGCCGGGCGCGGATGATGCGACGCTTCGCGAGGCGGCGCGCCGCGTCATCGTGCACTTCGCGCAGGCCAATTACGACTTCTTTCACGTTGCCGGCCGGCCCGCCGAGGAGATACTCGCCGCGGTACGAGTCCCGGAGCGCGCGACAGCGCGCATGAGAGGCGAGCTGGCGAAGGGTCGGGGCGTGCTGGTGCTGTTCGCCCATATGAGTAACTTCGACCTGGCTGGCGTAGGCCTGGCGGCGACCGGGCTACCGCTGCAGGTTCTTTCTCTGGCGAACCCGACAACGACATTTCGCCTGCAGAACCGCGTGCGGGCGGAGGCCGGCATGGCCGTAATGCCCATCTCCCCTGAGACGCTCCGCGCGGCAATGCGGTCGCTCAGAAGCGGAGGGATCGTCGTTTCCAGCATGGACCGGCCGGTCCCGCGAGAGGAGGACCTCGTAGATGTGTTTGGCGAGCCATCCTACGTGCCCCTTGGTCCGGCGCGGATGGCGTTCATGACCAAGGCGACGATCTTCATCGCCACGTGTTGGTTTGACACCGCCGAGGGCTATACGCTAGATATCCTGGGGCCCATCGAGGCAGTGCGGAGTGGAGACCGCCGGCAGGACATTCTCACGAACACGCGCCGGCTAGCCGGTCACCTGGAGGAGTTCGTGCGCGCGCGGCCGGAGCAGTGGATGATGTTCCATCCCTTCTGGCCTATGAAGCCGGGGAAAGTCTCAGGATGAGCGGGCCGAGGGGCGCAGCGAGTCGTCACAGAACGAGGATGGCTGTGGGGCGCCTGGCGTGCAGGGAGGGTTGATGAAGGCAGTCGTGATCGAAGCGCCGCACCAGCTTGCTGTGCGAGACGTTCCCGACCCTCAGGCTGCGCCTGACGAAGTGGTCGTGGCAGTAGCGGCGGTGGGGCTCTGCGGGACAGATCTGCACATCTACGCGGGCGAGTATGACGGCGACTACCCAATCGTACCCGGCCACGAGGTGGTCGGGACGATCGTTGATTTAGGCAAAGATGTGCGCGGTCTGTCAGCCGGGATGCGCGTGACCTTCGATCCCAACGTGGCCTGCGGACAGTGCCACTTCTGCCGCCGGCTGCGCTTCAACCACTGCCTGAACTGGCAGGGCATCGGTGTTACGCGCAACGGGGGCCTCGCCGAGCGCGTGGCGGTCCCTGCGAAAGCCATCTATGCCATCGACGACCTGCCCTTCGACGTGGCTGTCTTCACTGAGCCTTTGTCGTGTGTCGTCTGGGGCCTGCAACGTGCAACCCCAGCGCTGGCGGAGCGGGTGCTCATCTTCGGCGCGGGTCCCATTGGCCTGCTGATGATGCAGGCCGTACGGTGCGCAGGCGCTGGGCAGGTCGTCGTGACCGATCTGCAACCGGATCGGCTCGAATTGGCGACGGCCCTCGGTGCGGATGCGGTCGTCGCAGCGAGCGGTCCCGTGGCGGCTTCCCTGATGCGGTGGGCTCCCTATGGCTACGATATGGTCATCGACGCCACGGGCGTGCCTGAGGTTGTGGCGGGGTGCTTCGAATATGTGACACGCGGCGGCCAGGTGCTGCTCTTTGGCGTGTGCCCGGAGGATGCGACAATCCAGTTCAGCCCGTTCGATCTCTTCCGGCGCGACATCTCGGTGTATGGGTCCTTCGCCGTGAACGTGACCTTTGGGCCGGCCCTCGAGCTGTTGCGCTCCGGGGCGGTGCAGGTCGAGCCCTTGATCTCACACCGCTTCTGTTTGGAAGAGTTCCCCGAGGCGCTCGAGATGGCGCTGGCCCGGTCCGAGCCGTTGATGAAGGTGCTGATCGAACCGTAAGAGGTTAGTGCAACGGTGCGGCGCGTCGGTGCATGCGTGCGTTGAGATACGCGCAAATATCTCTGAGGGGCATGGGTTTACATAATGGGGCGGCGTGTCGACGCACTGGGCGCGAGGCTGAGGAAGGGTGTGGCTCGGTTGGAGCGCATCTTCAGCAGCCTTACAGACGACCAATGGGCGCGAGTAGCCTATCCGGGACCCCCCGCGTGGACGGTGCGCGATGTGGCGGCACACCTGTTGTCAGCCGAGGATGGGCTACGGGGCGTGGGCCAGGGGGTGGAAGCCGGCGCGCCTGGCGCGCCACAGGGCGTTGACTATGACGGCCTGAATGCCGACGAGCAATGCCGCCTGGCGGGTATTCCCACGGCCCAGTTGTTGGGTGGCCTGGTAGCTTCCCGAAGGGCAACGATCGCGTGGGTGGAGACGCTGGCTGATGCGCAGCTTGACCTGCAGGGCCGGCACCCGGCACTCGGTGAGATCACGCTCGAGACCCACATCAATGCCATATACGGGCACTCGCTGATGCACCTGCGCGATCTGCGGCCCCTCCTCGCGGATGCGTCCTAAGTCCTACGATGGCGCGCACGGCGATTGTTCCAAGCTCCGTCGGCCAGGCCTGGGACAGCTCTTCACGCGAGCCGTCGCTGTCGGGTCGATCGTATCAGTTGCCGTTGGAGTAGCAAGGGCGAGCTAAATCCTTACCCCCGCCGCCGGAGTAGCGCGGGCAGCGCGCGGATCTCCTCGCTGCCCAGCAGAACCACTGCGACTACATAGGTGACGCCGCCGATCAGCAAGCCCCCAGCCGCGGTCACGGCCACGCCTGCATCAGGAACGAGCGCGCGGAATCCGATGACGGCGGCGCCCATCAAGGCTGAGGCGACCAAGGTCCGCGCCAGCGAAGAAGCTATCTTGCGCCCTTCCATTCCGCCCAAGCGGTGTCCCGCCACAAGCAGCAGGATGATTACCTGCAGACAGACCGCCAGCGAGTTGGCGAGGGCGATAGAGCCGTGGGCGAGCGACGGCAGCAACAGCCAAGCCAATACCGCGTTGACCACGAACCCAGCAAGCGCAGCAAAGAAGGGCGTCCACATATCGCGCTGGGCGTAGAAGAGCCTGCTGGCGACCTCGAGGGCGCCGTGGCCGAGCAATCCAAGGGCGAAGAACTGGAGCGCCCAGACGACACGGGCTGTAGCCAGTGCGTCGAACGCACCGCGCTGGAGGAACACCGTCGTCAGTGGGCGGCCGAGCGTCAAGAGGCCGACCGCGGCAGGTATCGCGAGCAGTAACACCATCCGCAACGCCCACGAGCCCGTGCGGCTCAGCCCTCGGCGGTCTCCGCTGTTGGCGAGCTCGGCCAACGTCGGGAAGACCGCAACCCCCACGGCAGTGCCGATGATCGTTTCCGGAAACTGCATAAGCCGCCAGGCGTACTCGTATGCCGAGATCGCGCCGGCGGGCAGTTGCGAGCCGAGGAAGGTTGGCAGTACGAAGTTCAGGTAGGTCACGCCCAGGCCCATAACGCGGGGGCCCATCATCCCGAGCACAATGCGCAAATCGGGGTGCCTCAAGCTGGGCCACCACCGGGCGCCAAAGTAGATCAATCCAGGGACAAGAACGAGGAAATAGACGACAGAGCCCGCCAAGCCGCCCCAGGCCAGGCCGAAGACGCCCCATCGGGGAGCCAGCAGCAGGGTGCCGGCGATGCGACCGAGCGTATAGCAGATGGGGGCGAGGGCGGGAAGCAGGAAGTGTTGGTAGGCGCGCAGCGCTCCCATCAGAATGCCGCTGCTCGTGAACAGGACGGTCTGCAGCAGCACAATCCTCATCAACTGGGACGCGAGCAGTGTGTGCTCGGCGTCGAAGCCTGGGGCCACAGCCTCGATGACCTGGAAAGAGAAGATCATAGCGACGATGCTGACAGCAACGACGACGATTAGCGCCAAGTTGATTACCGTCGACACGAGCCGCCAAACGCCCTCGTGATCGCGCTCGGCGATGCGCGCCGTGAGGACCGGAATGAGGGTGCTCGCCATCACACTACCGGCGATGAGTGTGAAGATGCCATCAGGAAGCTCGAAAGCCGCGTAATAGGCATCGAGGACTGCGGTGGCGCCGAAGGCGTTGCTGACCACGGTGTCGCGGACGAGGGCGAGGAGCTTGTCGACACCGAAAAGGACAGCCAGGAGCATAGCGGAGCGCGCCACGTGTGCGCTGACCGCAGAGGATCGCGTGGGAGGTGGCTGTTCGGGGGGCGGTTGCACGGGGTCAGTCGTAGCGGCCACACATGGCGAAAACGGTTGGCGAAAGATCAGCCTCTGGGCGCAGGAGCGGATCACTCAAACAGGACGATTCTCCGGCGGCCGAGAAAACGCCCCACGAATCAGCCTCTCAGTGCTTGCCATGTGAAGATGACGATCATCACGACAGCGATCAAGGTCTGGAAAACGCTCGACAGCAGGCATCCGACAAGCCACCCAGTCGCCGCCTTGGAGGCCTCCTGCCAGTTCTTGCCCTCGCGCCATTCCATCAGCACCACGCCGAGCAGGGCTCCAAGGATGCCGCCGGGGATAGCGCCTACTCCGAAGAAGAGCGCGCCTGCGAGAGCGCCGACCGCGCCCCCAACGGCGCCGACGAGCATCGATCTCCAGGATGCGCCGCCGACGCTGGCGCCGATCTGGCTCGTCCACAGATCGGTGGTGAGGCCGATCCCGGCCAGAATGGTGAGGGTCGTGAACGTGACCGGGTCGATCGTTGCGAAACGTTCGGCGAGCGCGTAGATCAGCGCGGTGAGCCAGATCAAGCCGATGCCGGGCAGGATCGGCACGAAGACGCCGACCAGCCCGCCGAACATCGCCACGATCGCGACCAAGAGCGCCCACGTTGGAAGCACCATAAGGTTTGCTCAGGTGGGCCGTGCAGGATTCGAACCTGCGACCAAAGGCTTAAAAGGCCCCTGCTCTGCCAGGCTGAGCTAACGGCCCCGGAAAAGTATAGCATATGGGAGGCGATTGGGCAATTGGGGTCCCTGGGTGCGCGGACGTCTCGTCCGCATTACCCGCCTTCCAACTCCACCTGCCCAGACCACGGCCACTCCTCGGGCGTATCCACCAACCCGGCTTTCACCGGATTCTGCCGGATGTATTCAACCGTCGCAGCAAAGTGTCGTTCATTTCGTATGA
>JAUVSX010000472.1 GCA_030596915.1 Chloroflexota bacterium
CAGATCGCTGACGGGGAAGTCGATTTCCACCATGCGCGGGCTCCGCTTCTCAAGAGCACTGCTCACTCGCTCGTCCGACCCGACGGGGGTCATCCCCTCAGCCATCGTAAGGGCGATGAGACGCGTGTTGTACTTCTTGGCCACCAGCGGAACGGATTCCAGTCGCTCCGCCCGGGCATCGGTCGAGTTTATGATCGGCTGAGCTTTGGTCGCCGTCTCGCAGGCAGCCTCGATCGCCGCCAAATTGGTTGTGTCAAACACCAAGGGCACGTCCACGACCTGCTCGACTGTCTCGACGAGCCACGGAAGGATCTCGTGCCCGCGCTTCTTCTGAGGCCCGATGTTCAAGTCCACTGCGCTGGCTCCCGCTTCAACCAGACTCACCGCCAGGTCCTGGAAGAACCTGACGTCGCGCTCCGCGACTGCCTTCTTGACTGTTGGCGAGATAATGTGGATGTTCTCCGCGATGATGTACATAACTACGCCTCCTGTTTCGATGCGAAGGTGCGGGAGTGATTAGGCAACTCCCGTGACCCGCTCCGCGATAGTTCGCACCGCCTGGAAGGCGACGGATTGGGCGGGCATTTCGACGAGTGGCCTCCCGGTGAACTCGAACTCAGGTAGCTCCGGGTCCTCAGGGACAATCTGAAGTAGGTTCAGTCCTGTCTCCTCTACTGCGCGGGCCAGTGGGGTGGGGAGCTCCAACCGCCCGTCCTTCGGGCGCAGCCTGTTCACGACCAGGTACACGTGGCCAACGCCAATCTCCAGGCCGGGCACCATATCGGCCATCTGTCGAGCCGTGAGAAGACCGCGCTGCGTGGGATCGGTGATCAGGAGGAGCACGTCAACGTCGCGGGTAGTGCGTCGACTGAGGTGTTCCATCCCGGCCTCATTGTCGATCACAACGTAGTCGTACTGCTTCTGAAGCCTGTCTACGATCACGCGCAGCATCTGATTGGCGGCGCAGTAGCAGCCCGGCCCCTCGGGCCGCCCCATCACCAGCAGGTCCACCCTGTCACCTTCCGTCAACGCCATTTGGATCTGGTAGTCGAGGTAGTCCTGCTTGCTCATCCCTCCTGGCATCGAGCCGGCGAGGGCGCCGCTCGTCTTGACCTTACGCAGCATGTCCTCGCGTATGTCGCCGACCGTATCCTCGGCATCCATCCCGAGCACGAGAGGGAGGTTGCTGGCTGGATCGGCGTCGATCGCGAGGATCGAGCCATCGGTCTCTTCAAGCAGGTAGCGAACGAGGAACGCTGCGATGGTTGTCTTGCCCGTGCCGCCTTTTCCAGCCAGGGCGATCGTCGTGGTCAACTAGGTTCCTCCTTTCTGCCTGCGCGCTGTCACTGACGGGAATTGGGTCTCGTCAGTGTGTGGCAGGAACATGGCAGCACTGAAGTCGTCGAAAAAAGTGTTGTCCGCGGAAAGCTCGAGGTAGGTCATCATCTGGCCTACCTCCCCTACTCGCTGCCGCATTCCGCGCGAGACCAGCGCCGCGTATGCCCCTCGGACCGATGTGTTGCCCAGGAAGTGGAAACTGTCGTAGGGCTTGTCCGGAAGGAGACCAATCGCTATGGCGTTCTCAACATTCAGGTATTGCCCGAAGGCGCCGCCGATCCGCACCGACGCCACATCGGCCATCGTCAGGCCCACGCTCCGGGCCAATACGGAGAAGCCAGCGTAGATAGCGGCCTTGGCGCGCATCAGGTTGTCAATGTCCACCGCCGTGATGACGATATCCTCGCCTGTTGCGGCTTCCTCGCCCCAGGCTACCACGTACTCAGGACCGTGCGCGCCCTTGCGCACTCTTCTCGTTGGCAGGCTCAGATGGATATTGCCACCCTTGTCGACGACCTGGGCGGCGAACATCTGCGCAAGCAGTGAGATCAGGCCCGAGCCGCATATACCGCGTGGTTTCTCGCGTCCGATGACCTGATAGGTTGCTTCGAAGTCTTGCTCGTCGATCCACACCTCCTCGATGGCGCCTGCCGTGGCCCGCATGCCGTGCACTACGCCAGCGCCCTCAAATGCCGGACCGGCCGAACAGGCACACGCGATGAGCCAGGAGCAGTCTCCGAGCACGATCTCGCCGTTCGTCCCGATATCCACAAACAGCGTGAGATCACCGTCGTCGCACATCCGCGAACTGACCACGCCCGCCGTGATGTCGGCCCCCACATAGGATGCGACGCCCGGCAAACAGTCCACCGCTCCCTCCGGGTTGATGTCGAGCCCGATCTCCCGGGCGGGGAACAGGGGCAGTTGGTTCACGGCCGTGACGAACGGCATCAGGCGGATTGATTCTGCTGGGACGCCGGCGAACAGGTGGATCATTGTGCTGTTGCCCGCCACCACGGCGCGGTACACCTCGTCAGTACGGATGCCTCGCTCCTCGGCGACCTGGCCAAGCAGGCGGTTGAGCGTGCCCAACACAAGGTCCTGGAGTTCTCGCAGACCCTCGCCTTTCGAGGCGTAGACGATCCGCGAGATCACGTCTTCTCCTCGAGCGATCTGCCCGTTGTAGTCGATCGCTCGCGCCATCACCTCGCCACTGATCAGGTCAACCAGCCACACGACGTTGCTGGTCGTGCCGATGTCGATGGCGGCGGCCCACAGGCTCTCCAGGTGCTCACCAGGAAGAACGTCAAGCAGGCGCGGGCGCGCGTCGACTAGCTCCGAAACGCCACGTCGCCCGCCGTCATCCAATTCGATGACCAGGGTAACGGTCCAACGCCCCTCCCGAAGCGCGCGGCCCAGTTTCCTCAGCACCGGCAGAGCAACCTGCATCCCTCTCAGGTTGTACCGGCGAGCCACCTCCCGCTGCAGGCGAGACCAGTCGTCGGTCTGGTCCTGGAGGGACGGGGGAGGCAGCGTTACTGCGTACTTCCGCAACGGCTGGTCGTGGAGGTCGTAGGGGAAGGGGAGAGCGACCTTGGCCGCACGTTTGCTCTCCTTCAGACGTCTCTCGATACGCTCCTGCTCCGGGACGAAGACGACCGCGTCACCCTCGACGGTCGTCTGGCAGGCCAGGGCGTACCCAGCCGCAATGTCGTCAGGCGAAAGACGCTCGCTGGTGCGACGCCGTACTGCTCCTTGCTCGACGATGACCGCACATCGGCCGCATCGACCCTGTCCACCGCAGGGCATCAGGATGTCGACCCCGGCCTGTTGAGCGGCCTCGCCCAACAGAGTCCCGGCGGGCACATCCACCGTAC
>JAUVSX010000033.1 GCA_030596915.1 Chloroflexota bacterium
GAACCTGCGCGCAATAGGGGCGGAGCGATCAGGACTGGCAGTCCTCGCAGGTGATAGGCCGCGAACTGGGCTATTCTGGCAGTTGCGCGGGTTTGAACCGATGGTTGGGTTCGCAGGACTGTCAGCCCGACGAGCAGCGGGGGTGTGGTCGCGCCAAGGCCGCGAAGGAGTTGTCCTTGTAGCCGCGCATTCCAGTCCGCGTCTGGCTGGCCAATGCGGCTCACCGGCGACGCCCCAGGACGGTGGCTTGGCGCAATCGGGGGGGGCGGAACGTGCGACCGTGTCGCCGCGGATTCTATGCTGCGCTGCGCCGAGGCCCAGGGAGTGGCTATTCCAGGTACACTATGCCTGGACCCACGCCACGACCGTCGAACGTCTGGTCGATCTCGCGCCCGGCAGCCCTGAGTGCGGTCACAACTGCCGATCGGCTGTCCGCACTGTATGCGAGCGCCCGCATCGGGCAGGCGCGCACGCACGTGGGCTCCCATCCCCGTGCGACTTCGTCCCAGCACCCGTCGCACCTAGCGGCGACCCCCTCGGGCAACATCACCGTCGCCCCAAAGGGGCACGCGTCGACGCAAGCCTCGCACCCTGTGCACTCACTGGCATCAATTGTGACGAGGCCGGACTCCTCCCTCGAGATCGCCTCGACCGGGCACGCCTCGACGCAGGGCGGTTGGTCGCAGTGGAAGCAGTGCATGACACGATAGGTCAGGGTTGGGTGGGGGTATCTGCCGCCCTCGATCGCGTCGACGCGCAGCCACTCGAGGTTATCTGGCAAGCCAGCCCGATCCTTGCAGGCGATTAGACAAGCCTGGCATCCGGTGCACCGTGCCAGGTCCACGATGAAGGTCGCCTGGTTCACCGGCTCTTCCTCACCTCTACCCACGCCGAGTGGGTCGTGTACCCGCCCGAAGGCGATTCCCGCTGGCTCGTGAGTGAATTTGCGCAACCGCCGTAGTCGCGTCCGTCTTCCTCCGGCCGGTACCACGTCCCCTGGTACAGACACACCACACCGGGCATGATCCGCTCCGTAACCTTCGCAGGGACCGCGACAGCACCAAACTGGTTGGCCACCTCCACGAGGTCCGCAGGCGCAATCCCTCGCGCGTGCGCATCGGTTGGGTTGATCCATAACGCGTGTGGCTCCAGGTCTCGCAGCCAGGGGTTGGCGTGCAGGCACGAGTTGGAGCGCATTCTGTTGTGAGGCGTCACCATCTGGAGCGGTTCGGCGAGCTCCCGGCGCCACTCGGCGCCCACCTCGTCTGGGACGTAGCTCGGGATCGTGGGCAGTTCGATCGATTGCGCCTGTGGACACCTGATCTCGATGAGGCCCGACGGAGTCGGCAGGGGATTGGCGACCGGATCCCCACGGAAGCTCGCCAGGGCCACCCGTGGGATTCCATCAAACCTCACGAGGCCATCGCGGCCCAGGGCATCGACATCCAGCCCGCGTGTCCCGAGCAGGTGATCGATCCACTCCTGCTCATCCCGGCCCTCTGTGTATTCGCCGCCGAACCCTAGGCGCTCGGCCAGCCGGCTGAATACCCAGTAGTCGCTCCGAGACTCGCCCACCGGCTCAAGCGCCTGACGACTCAGGAAGAGGTGCGCGTCGTGGCCCCACGATGTCACCAGATCAGCCCGCTCCAGGTCAGTGCAGATGGGCAGGACGATGTCAGCGCATCGGGCTGTGGGGGTCAGGAATTGCTCGTGGGTAACGATGAACTCCAGCTCTCTGAGCGCCTGTGCGTTCCGAGCAGTCTCCGGGCTGCGGTTGATGAGGTTGCTCGCGACGATGTACGCCATCGTGACGGGCGGATTCAATTGATGGTTGAGTATTCCCGTTGCCCACGACCCGGAATTGAGATGGCGACCCATCGGATATGGACCCATCGGCAGAGCAGACAGTGGTATCATATTGTGGCGCGTGCCCACGCTCGCCAATCCCCCGCCCGGGATGCCAACGTTGCCGCTCATACAAGCCAGCGTGATCAAAGCGCGGGCGATTTGCTCACCGTGGGCGGTCCGCTGCGGGCCCCAGCCCGGTAGCAAGGCGGCCGGCCTCACTGTGCCGTAGGCCCGGGCCAAGCGCCTGGTCGCTTCCGCAGTGACCCCGGTGATCGGCTCGGCCCACTTAGGCGTCTTGGCGACGCCGTCACTATGCCCGAGGAGATAATCCCGGTATGAGCTGTAGCCGACGGTGTGCGACCCGACGAACGGATCTACGAGCCCATCAATCTCCATCACGTGGCCGATGGCGGCGGCGAGCGCGGCGTCTGTGCCAGGCATGATCGGAATCCACTCGTCGGCCAGGATTCCGCTGTCCGTGTACCGGGGATCGATGAGGATTACGTGCGCACCGCGCTCTCGGGCCCCGGCGATGAAGTGCGCCGTATTGGGGCCCATCCGGTTCTCCGCAGGGTTCATGCCCCACAGCAAGATCAGACGGGCGTCGAGCAGCGTGGCTCGATCGCTCCCTGGAACCATCCCGCCAAGCATCCAGCGTGCCGCGACCTCGGAACAGTGGAAACTCTCGTTGCCAGAGCACTCTGTGACGCGTCCCCAGTGTGAGAAGAATCGCCTGGAGGCTGACGCCCCGCTGAAGCCGCGTCCCGAAATCGAGCCAGCGCCCGTCGCGTGGAGAACGGCTGCCGTGCCGAAGCGGTCGCGAACGTCGGTCAGGCGCTGGGCAATCTCATCCAAGGCGTTGTCCCACTATACGGCCTCGAATTGGTCCGAACCCCGCGGCCCGGCGCCCCGCAGCGGCTGGATCAAGCGCTCCGGCACTGTTTGCAGCCTCCCGTGCGCGCGCCCCCGTGCACAGGGCACCAGACGAGGTCTTTCAATTGTGTCGATGCGGCCGGGAGGCGTGTCGATGCGGATCAGCGCGCCTTCGCTTACGCAGGCGACCAGCTCGCAGCGGCTCCCGCAGTCGAGGGTACACGTGAAAGGTATGCGCTCGACGGAATATGCGGTGACGTCCATCAGCTTCTTTCTGGGATTACGGATCGAGGGCAACCCTAGAGATATGTTCGCCAGGAGGTGGCGTTGCGTCCCTCGTCGACCATGGCCAGGTAGTTGTCGAGCGGGATGTAGTTTGCCACGCTGTTGCCGCTGCCCAGGCAGTATCCTCCGCCGGGCATACAGCGCTCAAGCGTCTCCCGGACTCGTTTGCGGACCTGGTCCTCGGTCGCGCGGCACATGAAGTCCACGTCGATCCCGCCGAGCAGCGCGATCCGGTCGCCGTACTGCGCCTTGGCGTCGGTCACGGTAATGATCGTGTCCTCGAACGAATGGAAGGCGTCGATGCCGATGTCGTCGATGAGATCGTCCATGATCGCCCGCAGATTGCCGCAGGCGTGAAGCAGGTAGGGTCGTCCCGACGCGTGGGACATCTGGGCCATTAGCCTATGACCGGGCAGGACAAACTCGCGCAGATCAGCCGGACTGATCAACGTCGCGGACCTGAAACCCATGTCATCGCTGCCCCAGACGATCTTGACTCGATCGAACGCCAGCATGCGCTTGAGCGAGATCTCGAACATGGCGGCCAATCGCTGACTGATGGCGGTTACCAGGTCACGTTGATCGTAAAGCGCGTAGCACAGCGTCTCGTACCCCATAAGCCAAGTCAGGTACTCCGCGAAGTGCGCGAATCCACCGCTGGCGATGATGCACATATCATCGGGCAGATTGGTTTGGTACCATTCGAGGGAGCGGGAGGACGCTGCAGCCATATCGGGCCACGGATAGGACTCGAATTCGGCCCAGGTCGTGATGGGGCCGGTGTGTTCCTCCATGAAGTTGCGCCCGCCATCCCGCTGCAGGTCCGCTGTGTCCTCGATTGAGAGCCGACTGAGCGGCATCTCGAATCCCTCCAACCCGCAGCGGACGTAGTCGTATCCCAGGAAGCGCTGGATGACGATCTGGCGCCTCTGGTCGTAGTAGGGATCGCCCGGATCCAGGTCACTCAGCAACCCGAACCGCTCGCAGATTGCAGTCTGGACCTCTGCGTCGAGGAAGAGCTCGATGTGGTGCACGCGGCTGGGCGTCCCCAGTCGCCTGATGCAGCAAACCAGCCCCTCCCAGTCGGGCGAAACGTCTGTAGCGAAGAGTTGGTGCTCGGTTGTCATCGGTAGTCCCTCCCGGCAGCGCATTATACCGGGTACGGCTGGTCGCGCCATCGCCCGCCCGGCATCTTTGCCGCTGAAGCAAACCGACAGCCTGCGCCCCAGGGGCCTATCGGTCTCCCTCTGACGTCTGACTTCGCGTTTGGAGGACTCGCTCTCTCACGGAGTTTTGTGATTCTGTGTATAATTGTATGTGACGCTTCGCGAGCACTCCACACACTTCGGGAGATTCAGTGGAACGGATACTCGATAGGTCGGTCGGCAGCCTTGTCAAATGGGACTGGGAGAAGACGCTGTACGCGATTCTCATTGTGTTGGCACTGGTCACGAGGCTCTGGGGACTCGGGGACCGCGTGCAGAGCCACGACGAGAGTATTCACACTCGCTACTCGTGGAACCTATACTCGGGTCGAGGCTTCGCCCACGATCCTCTGATGCACGGTCCGTTCCTGTTTCACGCCACCGCCTTCTCCTACTTCCTGTTTGGCGATAATGATTTCACTGCGCGCGTGGCAGTAGCCCTGATGGGAGTGGCCCTGGTCGCGTTTCCGTACCTGCTGCGCAGGTGGTTGGGGCGCGCTGGCGCCCTTGCGACTTCCTTCCTCCTCCTCATCTCGCCCGCGATCACCTACTACTCGCGCTACATCCGGCACGACATTCCGGTGATTCTCTTCGCGCTGATCTCCGTGTACGCTATCTTCTCGTACTTGCACGACAGGCAAGCGCGCTGGCTGTACATGATGGCTGCTAGCGTGTCATTGGCTTTTGCGACCAAGGAGGTGGCGTTCATCTATTACGCCATCCTTGGAGTCTTCCTCGTCGGCTTGTTCGTGGTCGAGGCCCTCCGTCGGAAGTGGCGCAACGAGGGGATCAAGACCGCGTTCTTCGCGGCGTTGGCTGTGCTCGTGATCGGGGTGGCCGTGCTCGGGCTGGGTCTGTGGCTCAAGCAGGAGGAACAGGCCCGGCTGGCCTGGTGGGCCATCGTCGGCGCTGGCGTCGGCGCACTCGGCGCCGTTTGCGCCGGCGTGCTACTCCTCGCTGGCGCCTGGCCCGACCTGCGCAGCTACCCTTCTTTCGACCTGATAGTCGTGCTCGGGACACTCTGCATCCCATTCCTGGGGCCCTTCCTCATCCGGCAGGCGGGGCCGGTGATTCAGGCGCTTGGGCTTCCGCTTCCGGTGGGAGGCGTGAACCCGCTGGACTACCAGGCGCCGCTGATATACTACTCGGCGGCCATGACCGGTCTCGTTTTGGCCATCTCCGCAGTTATCGGATTGGTTTGGGATTGGCGGCGCTGGACCGTGGCCGCGGCTGTCTTCTACGCAATCTTCATCGTCTTCTTCACTACCTTCTTCACCAACGGATACGGCATTGCGAGCGGGCTGGTGGGTTCTCTGGGCTACTGGCTGGCGCAGCAGGCGGTCGAGCGGGGCAGCCAGCCAGAGTACTACTACGTCGTCATGGTCACCCTGTACGAGTACCTGCCCTGGCTTCTGGCCAGTATCGCGGCGGCCTACGTCGCCGTCCGGGTGCTTCGAGGGCGCGCGGCGGCGCCGGAGCTATCTCCAAGCGCATCAGCCTCTGATGCCGAGCCCGCCGCGCCGGAAGGCGCGTCGGAGGCTGCGGCGCCTAGCGAGGTGTGCGTCCAAGCGCAGGCCGCGAGTGAGGAGGCATCCTCGAGCTCTCGGTCCGCTGAGGATGCCTCAGCTCGCGAGTCCGATGTCTTCATTGCGTTCCTCCTTTTCTGGTGTGCGGCCGCCTGGGCCGGCTACTCGTTCGCTGGTGAGAGGATGCCCTGGCTGACGGTCCATATCACCCTGCCTATGATCATGCTTTCGGGATGGCTCGTCGGCAGGTTCCTTGATGCCATCAATTGGCGGCAGTTGATGGAGCGCCGGGCCTGGCTGATCGCGCTGGTCCTGATCCCGTTTCTGATGGCACTCATCGCGCTGGTGAAGGCTGGAACGGAGGGCCCATTCGGGGGCCTCACGCTGAACGAGTTGCGCGAAACCGGGCGGTTCCTTGGGGCCGTCGTCGGTACCCTGGCGTTCGGCGCGGGACTGCTCACCCTGGCCTGGCGATCGGGCTGGCGTGCTGCTCTGTCGGTCATCCTCCTGGTTCTTCTGTTGGTGCCGGTTCTTCTGACAGTTCGAACCGCGTACCGCTTCAGCTTCATCAATTACGACTACGCCGTCGAGCATCTGGTCTACGCCCACGCTGCGCCGGGCGTCCACGAGGCGATGGGCCAACTTGACGAGCTCTCGCGGCGCATCGCTGGAGGACCAGAGCAGATCAAGGTAGCCTACGGGTCCGATGGTTCCACGCTCTGGTACTGGCAGCTTCGCAATTACGATAACGCCGTATTCTATGGCGATCAGCCGTCCCGCGAGCAGTTGGACGCCCCAGTGATCATCGCAGGGCGGGATCAGTGGGACACGGTCTCGCCATACCTCGGCGATAACTACCTGGTCAACACGTACTCGTATCTCTGGTGGCCTGTGGAGGACTACCGTGCTCTCACCATCGACCGGATCACGCGTGCCATTACCGACACACAGACGCGCGCGGCGCTGTGGGATATCTGGTATGACCGTGACTACCGGCGCTATGGTGAGCTCACGGGCAAGTCCTACGCCCCGGATGAGTGGCCACTGCGCCAGGACTTCCGCCTCTACGTGCGCCGCGACGTAGCCTCACAGATCTGGGACCTTGGCGCGATCAGCCCAGGTACCATTGGCGCAGTGGAAGAACCCTTGCCAGATCCGTATGCGTCGGGGTGGGTCGATCGTGCAGCCCGGTTGGTGGTGGGCAGCGAGGGGTCCGAGCCCGGCCAGCTCCAAAGCCCACGGGGCATCGCCGTCGATGGCGATGGATTCATCTACGTCGCTGACGCGGGCAACCATCGCATCCAGAAGTTCGCACCTGATGGTCAGTTCGTGGCCGCGTTTGGACAGCAGTCCTTCGCGGACAACGAGACTGGCGTGCCACAAGGGTTCAACGAGCCGTGGGGCATAGCGATGGATGCGGGCGGCGATATCTACGTTGCCGACACGTGGAATCACCGTATCCAGCGGCTCGATGCTCAGGGGCGGGTGCTCAACAACGGGGGTGAGTTTGGGCAGACGAGCCCAGGGGCTGCGCTGCCGCAGACCGTCTTCTACGGGCCGCGCGACGTCGCCGTCGACGGCACTGGGCGCACCTACGTGACTGATACGGGCAACAAGCGGATCCAGGTCTTCGATCCTGATGGGGTGTTCGCCTTCGAGTGGGGCGGTGGGGGCATTGCGGAGGGCTACCTTGATGAGCCTGTGGGCATCGCGCTCGGACCCGGCGGTGAGGTGTTCGTCGCTGACACCTGGAACCGGCGGATCCAGGTCTTCGACAGCGCGGGCAACTACCTGCGTATGTGGCCAGTTGTGGGATGGGAGGAGACCGGTGTCGAGGAAAAGCCCTATCTTGCCATCGATTCCAGCGGATACGTCTACGTGACTGACCCGAGCAGGTACCGCGTGCTAGTGTTCGATAGCTTCGGGAACTACCAGGAATCCTTCGGGCCGTACGGCTTCGACGAGCGCTCCTTCGCCCTCCCGACCGGGATTACCGTCGGTGATGACGGCAGCATCTACGTGACCGACGCGCGCAGCGGGAGGGTTCTCATCTACGATCCGCTGACTCTCGGCGTTCTCTTCCCACAGGGCTACGAGCTAGACCTCGCACCCTAGCTCGGGCGCCGCGAGCGGCTTCCGGGCCTGTGCACACCTACCGGTTTCCCCCAATACTGGCAGCACTGACCCACCCTGAGGCAGCACGATCAGGCTGGCTCCCGCGTTCGCCTCTTTCAGAGCATCGTGCAGCGCCGTCTCCAGGTCGTGATAGGGCGCCATCCCGCAGGCGTATGCCGTCTCCTCCGGAAGCTGAGAGATGAGGTACACACTAGCGCGCTTCTCGACAGCGGCGATCGCGGCTGCCTTGTGCCCGCCCAGGACGAACTCACGTTGGATACGGCGCAGCAGGTCGTCGGGGCAACTTGACGTCCGCATCCACGCCTCGAATGTCCGATTGCCCAGCCCCTCGCGGCACTCGGCAACCAGGATGATGGCGCCGCCCACCCGCACCGCGTGAGCGGCGTGATCGAGCGCTTTCTGAGCCTGATACAGGTTTACGTCCTTCGGGTACCCCCCGGCGCTGGCGATCACGATGTCGGCACGCCGCGGTATCCGGACGAATCCACGCTGCGCTACCAGCTCACACCCGCGCCGGTGGGCCGCTGTGACGTCGCCAGCGACAGCTTCGACGATGCGCCCGTGCTCCCCGCTGATCACGTTGAGGATGAAGTCCACGCCCAGTAGTGCCACTCCCTCCTCGATATCCGCACGGACGGGATTCCCCTGGATTCGCCCGGCTTTCGCCTCCGGGCACACCATCATCCGGTGGTTCGCCGTCACAGTCGCGCCGCTCGCGCAGCCAGGGAAGATTGCCTTGGCGCCACCCGAGTAGCCTGCGAAGTAGTGGAACTCCACGTTGCCCAGGCACACGCGCATATCGGCCTCGACGACAGGTGCGAAGATCTCCACGGGAGTGCCCGACGAGGTGACGCCCACGGCAACGGTGCGGGTCGGATCGTGGTTGATCACCTGGAACCGCTGGACCACGTGCGGACCGAGTGCCTCTGCCAACTCCCTGGGGGTCATTGGCCGGTGCAGGCCGAGGGCGACAACGACAGTGATGTCCCTGTCTGGGACCCCGGCGGACCCCAGCTCGTCCAAGATGGGGACGAGCAGGCGGTCAGAGGGACAGGGCCGGGTCAGATCACTCGTGACGATCACGACCTTTTGCCCAGGCCGTGCCATCTCGCGCAGTCGTGGCGTGCCTATTGGACTGTCGAGCGCCGCGCGCAGCACGGCATATTCGTCGGCGGGCACATCGCTGGCCCGAGGCGCGAAGACCCCAAGTAGCTTGGCGCCAAGAACCTCAGCGCAAAGCTGTGTGTCCCCGTAGGGCAATGTGAGCGTAGTCCGCTGCATCATCTATCCTATCCAGTCCGGGCTTTTCACTGCGGCGCTCGGCCCCCGAACCCGTGGCGCCACTTGGCCTGCATCCGAGGGCACAGGTCAGGCTCTTCCCCCGACGTCGCTTGATCAACGGCGGCGGTGCGAAGTATACCACAGATGCTTCTGGCTGCTTCCCCTTTGACGTCCGGCTGAGACGGACTATACTCGGTTGCATCACGGCTCCCGTCGGCTATCCGAGGAGGTCGCCAATGCCCATCAAGCTTCCGTGGATCCACGGGGTTTTCCCAGCCCTCGTCACACCCTTCACGCCCGGGACACAGGACGTTGACGCGGATGCTTTTCGAGATCTTATCCGCTTCGTCCTACCTCACGTCGACGGGCTTGTGACGAGTGGCACGACAGGTGAGTTTCCCTACCTGACCCGCGAGGAGAAGCGCGACCTCGTCGATATCGCGGTGGAGGAGGCTGGAGGCAAGCCCGTCATCGCCGGGTGCGGCGCCTCATCCACGCGAGAGGCGATGAAGCTGGCCCAGGATGCGCGCGATGCCGGTGCGTCTGCGGCGCTCGTCGTCACACCCTTCTTCCTTCATCCCTCAGACAAGGGCGTCTATCAGCACTTCTATGAGATTGCGACGTCCATTGATTTGCCCCTCTTCCTCTACAACATCCCGCAGGTGATGGACCGCACCTTGCCACGCACGGTTGTCGAGGATCTGGCCGACTTGGCCAACGTGGTGGCGTTGAAGGACTCGTCAGGCGATCTGAAGTACACGCTTGAGCTGCTCGAGTACGCTGGCGACCGCATCGATATCTTCGTGGGACACGACGAGATTGTGCTTCCGGCTCTGGCCAGTGGTGTCAGCGGCGTGATTCTCGCCAGCGGCCAAGTCTACCCGGATGTCTGGCAAGAGATGGTCGAGCTGGTTTCGGACGGGCGGCTTCCGGAGGCTCGCGAGCTTCAGCGGCGCGTTCAGAAGCTCTCGCGGATCTTCTGCCGCCACGGGGGCGGTGTGGCTGTGAAGGCGGCGCTCAGATTGATGGGCCTGGCCACGGGTCCGCCACGGCGACCACTGAAGGCTGTCGGTGGGGCGCTCCTTCACGAGACCCGCGCCGAAATCCGCCTGGAGCTGGAGAAGCTCGGCAAGATCCCCGTCCAGGAGACTCCCTTCGACTATCCGGCGGGTGCCCTGAACACGCGCTTCACCGACCTGGAGATCACCCCAGAGATGATTGCAGTGCACGGATTGCGAGTGGGAAGCGGTGTGGCGGGTGAGGGGCTCGATAAGGTTCAGCTAGACCTGATTGCGGGTGGCAAGAGGACGCCGCTGGGCGACGCCTACGCGCTGCAGCTCACGTACCCGCTGCACGGGCGCGAAGCGCTGACAGCCATTCTCGAGCCTGGGCTCACGGTTCGCCCGTCGACCTTGCTCCTTCCGGTGCTCCCCCAGCGGAACCTGCGCCAAGCCAATATGATCTACGGCCCTACCCAGGCCGCGCTCGGGCGGGCGATCGTGGACGCGTTGGAGACGGGGCGGATTCCTCCGCGGATGGCTGATGATTACGTGATGATCGCGCTCGTGACGGTCCACCCGCGGGCGGTGGATCGCCACGCCCTTTTCCACAACGTGGGCGCTGCCGCAGCTACGGCCATTGCACAGGCGTTCTCGTAGGGAGTCAGACATGGGTTACAAGACAGAGTGGCTGCGTGGCATATTCCCCGCCCTGGTGACACCATTCACAGCGGGTGACATGCTAGACGAAGGGGCATACCGCGAGCTAATCCGTTTCGTGTTGCCCCACGTGGATGGCGTCGTGCCCGGCGGCACGACGGGGGAGTTCTCATCCATGGAGACGGACGAGCGGCAGCGAGCCATTGAGGTCTGTCTGGCCGGGGTCGGGGAGCGCCTGCCGGTTGTCGCCGGCCCTGGCTGTCCGCCCGCTCGCGAGTCAGTCGCGCTGACCGAGTGGGCGCGGGACGCCGGTGCAACCGCTGCGCTGGTCGTCGCGCCGTATTTCCTCAAGCCTTCCTACAACGAGGTCTACGATCACTTCAGGGCAGTCGACCGCGTTGGTCTGCCTATCGTGCTCTACAACATCCCGCAGACTGCCGGCACGCACTTCAGGTGGTGGACTGCTGAGAGTATGGCGCTCGACCTCGACCACGTGGTCGGGATCAAGGACTCGTCGGGCGACGTTCCTTTCCTTGCTGCTCTGTTCGAGAAGTTGAAGGGCGAGGTCGCCATCCTCAACGGGAACGACGAGGTGGTGCAGGCTGCTCTGGCGGCTGGAGCCGACGGCTGCATTCTTGCCACGGGCAACCTGATTCCCGATGTCTGGCAGCGCATCTACATCGCCACCCGCGCGGGAGATCTAGCCGCGGCTCAACAGTGGCAGCAGCGCGTACAGAAGCTGGCGCGCATCGTCGTGCGCAACGGGTCGACCCAGGCCGTCAAGGAAGGGCTTCGGATGATGGGGATGCCTGTCGGGGACTCGCGCCACCCGATCATGCCTGGGGGAGCGTTCCGGCGCGAGGACCGCGAGGAGCTCCGCATTCAACTCGAGTCCCTGGGCAAGATCGAGAAGGCGCCGGTCAGCTACGATCTGGGCGCCTGGCAGGTCCAGACCGAGCTCCACGCCACTCCGCAGACGCCCCGCACGATCTCTGGCTTCACGCTGAAGGTGGGGGAGGGGTTCGCCGGACCTCCTGTGCAGGAGGTGGCGCACGTGGACCTACTCCTGGGTCTGGATGACGGTCCCGTGGGGCGCGCTATCGACCGGTCCCTGGCGGGGTGGGGGGAGGAGCGGGGACTCCGCCTCATCAATCCACGTCCACGAACGCTTCTTGTGCCGACGGTGACGGTCCGCACGGGCAAACAGCGCCGCCTGTTCTACGAATGGGCCGCTGAGGGCATCAATCTGGCTATTCGCACCAGCATCGAAGATGGCTTCCTGCCTGAGTCTATCTTGGACGACGTTTCGCTGATCGTCAACGCGTTCGTACACCCGGCGGCCTCGATAGCGCGGCGCGTGAAGCTGAACAACTACAAAGCGATGCGCCACGCGATCCGCAAGGCGATTGAGGGCCGGCCGGTGGTCAGTGAGCTGTTCCACGAGAAGCATTCGGCGCGCCATCCCTTCCGCTACGCTCCGTAGGATACAGTCAGGCCGGTCCGGACCCGGACTGGCCTGGGCAAAGAGCCGTCGTCTTCTCCTGCCTCGCCGTGCGTGTCAAGTCAAATAGAAATGTCACCGAAGGCAGGTTGTTCACTCAAATAGGAATGTCACCGGGGCGCCCTCCTCCTTTCCCTTAACATTTCTGTTTCTACAGGCCTTCAGCAGCAGCAGTAGTGGCTGTGGGCAAGTGGGCAACTCGTAGTCTTCGGAGAGTTGTCCACTGGTCCACAGCCTATCTTATGCGGCGGCTGTCCCTAGTCTGCTTCATCAA
>JAUVSX010000243.1 GCA_030596915.1 Chloroflexota bacterium
ACATTGGTCGGGAGGATCGCATTCCGCCGGCGCTCCTGGGAAAGGTGCACGACGCCATCGAATTGACAAAGAATAACCAGAGGCTGATCCTCAACGTGGCCTTCAACTACGGTGGTCGGGCTGAATTGGTCGATGCGGTGCGCCAGATTATCACGGACGGTGTGCCTGCGGAACTGGTGGATGAAGCGCTTATCAGTGACTACCTTCACACGAAGGGTCTTCCTGACCCTGATCTGATTATCCGCACCAGCGGGGCAATGCGGGTGCGCACTTTCCTTGTCTGGCACGGCGTGTCCGCAGAGTGCTCCGCGACGCCTACCCATTGGCCTGATTTTGACGCCGATGAGCTCTTTAAGGCTCTGGTGAGCTACAGCGAACGCGAGCGTCGCATGGGACTGGTGCCGGGGTAGGGCGCCAGCGCGGGAACAGACCAAAAACTTGCTTGAGCCATCAGCGGCCTACCTCGACGTGAGGATGCCGCTGCTAGGTGCCTGGAAACCAGTCCAGTGCTCCGAACTCGTCTGCTTACTGCCGTCGTTCTGGTACCGATCGTTGCCCTTGCCATCTGGGTGGGGGGCTTCGCCTTTCTCGCGCTGTTGGCGATTCTGTTGGCGCTGGCGGAGATCGAGTTCTGTCAGCTTGCTCGCCGTGATGGCTACCATCCTGCCATTTTCATCGGGGTCGGTTTGCTGTGGCTCCTGCTGCTAGATGCGCACTTCACGGAGTGGGGCCTGCTCAGGCCCGCGTTAACCCTTACCTTGTTGGGGTCCCTGGCTTGGCAACTGTTCCATCGAGAAGGCTCGCCTGTTGCGGATTGGTCGCTCACTGTCGTGGGAGGACTGTACCTGGGGATGACTGGGGCGTGCCTGATCCTCCTTCGGATGATAGAGCCCGACGGGCTGTGGTGGACATTGACGGTGGTCCCCTCGATCATGCTGGCCGACTCTGGTGCGTATTTTGTTGGGAGGGCGTGGGGACGACACAAGCTGGCACCTACCTTGAGCCCTGGAAAGACGTGGGAGGGATACATTGCGGGAGTGGTCACCGGAGGCTTGTTGACCGGGCTGTTGGGCACGTTATGGTCCATGGTTGCTGATGGCGGGACTACCCTGAACGGTATGCACGGTCTGGTGCTGGGCGTCGTGATCGCCGCCGTTGCTCCGCTGGGCGATTTGGCCGTGTCGATGATCAAGCGGAGCGCCAACGTGAAGGATAGCGGCAGCATTATCCCAGGCCACGGTGGCGCCCTCGACCGCGTAGATAGCGTGCTGTGGGCAGCCGTGATCGGTTACTTCTACGTGATCTGGTTCGCCTCTGGCTCGTAGACCGCCCCCGGCGCCATTTGCGCTGGGACACCGCTTGGAATACCCATCGCTGGCCTAGAATCGGGCCCTGACTGCCGTCCGTGGGTACTCTCACGAGGCTGATCGCCTGGGGAGGCAGCGTCCACGTAGAGGGCGAAGGAGAGCGCAAATGGAATCGGAGCGGTTGGTCAGCGACATATATCATAAGGGGGTCATCTTCTGCAAGCCGGACACGCCGCTGCAGGAGGTCATCCGCGTAATGGCGGATACGGAGATTCACGCCATTATGGTTGCCGAGCGCGAGGGCGAGCCCCCGTTGGGCGTGGTCTCGCACACGGATGCCGTCGCCCGCTACGACGAACCAGACCTGGGCGCAATCCAGGCGCGCGACGTGATGACGCCTGATGTGATTAGTGTTGTTGAGAACGCCACCGTGCGCGAGGCAAGCAGACGACTGGTGGAGAGCCACATCCATCGATTGCTCGTCGTGAGCGATGACGGCAAACCCCTTGGGATTCTCTCGACGACGGACATAATTAGAGAGATGCGAGGCACCCGCTGGGTCTGGTACTTGGACTAGTCGGTGTGGCGGGACGTTTGGGACGTGATGGCACGTCCGTCGGGGTCGTCAGTGGTACGTGTATGTGTCAGGCTCCTCTGAGGATCCTCAAGCAGGTCTCCCGGAGCCGACGTTGGTCTGCCCACCCGACTGCCGGCAACGGCGCAGTGGCTCTGGTGACGGGCCGGGGGCGGGCTGATCGGCTATCACAGGGGGCGAGAATGCGGCCCGAGGCCGTGGACGTGAAGCCATCGGGTCAGTGGCTGGGGCGCGGTCGCACTCCTAGTGCGATCCATGAACGTAGTAATGATCGGAGTAAGTGCCGTGAAACGAATTGATATTGCTAGCCTTGAAATCCAGACACTGTCCGAGCTTCGGGAAATGGCCAAGAATTGGGAAGTCTCTGGCTACAGCAGGCTGAAGAAGGAGGATCTCATCCTGCGCCTCCTCCAGGCCAAAGCGGAGCGAGGAGGCCTGATCTTCGGTGGAGGGGTCCTGCAGGTCATTGACGACAACAAGGGCTACCTGCGCCGCGACCACTACAAGCCGGGGAATGAGGATGTGTACGTGTCGTCCTCGCAGATTCGCCGCTTCGGGCTCCGCACCGGCGACATGGTTGTGGGACAGGTGCGCCCTCCCAAGGAGAACGAGAAGTACTACAGTCTCCTAAGGGTCGAGGCAGTGAACGGGTTGGATCCCGAAGCCGCGAAAGAGAGGCCCGTTTTCGAGTCGCTGACGCCGATATTCCCCACCGAGCGGTTCGTGCTGGAGACGGACCCGGGCATCCTGACGACGCGACTGATCAGTATGGTCGCGCCCATTGGAAAGGGACAGCGTGGGCTCATCGTGTCTCCCCCCAAGGCTGGGAAGACCATGGTGCTTAAATGCATCGCCAACGGCATTTCGGCGAACCATCCAGAAGCGCACTTGATGGTCGCGCTCATTGGCGAGCGCCCAGAGGAAGTCACGGACATGGACCGGTCAGTCGACGCCGAGGTCATCAGCTCGACGTTTGATGAGCCGGTGAAGAGCCACGCGCAGGTGGCACAGGTCGCCCTGGCGCGGGCCAAGCGGCTGGTGGAGAACGGGCGGGATGTCGTCATTCTCCTGGACAGCATCACCCGACTGTCGCGTGCATACAATCTGGTGGTGCAGCCAAGCGGCCGGACGCTCTCTGGTGGCCTGGACCCAGCCGCGCTCTATCCACCCAAGCGCTTCTACGGTGCCGCTCGCAAGATCGAGGAGGGCGGAAGCCTCACGATCATCGCGACCTGCCTGATTGACACGGGCAGCCGGATGGACGACATGATCTACGAGGAGTTCAAAGGGACCGGCAACATGGAGCTCCACCTAAGCCGCAAACTCCAGGAGAGGCGTATCTTCCCTGCTTTCGACATCGAGCGTTCTGGAACGCGTCGGGAGGAGCTGCTGATCGACGAGGAAACGCTTGAGAAGATCTGGCTGATGCGACAGCGCGTCCTCGCGTCCCAGTCGTCTGGCTATGCCATGCCGCAGGCTATGCAGGAGCTTCTTCGCGTTCTCAAGGGGACGCAGACCAATGATGAGTTTCTGAACCTCTTCGCCCGCACGACGAGCAACAGTCGGAACTGATCTCTCTTGCATCTTTTTGGTGGATCAGCACGACGTCGCAGCCCCACACGAGTCGTTGACGCTTTCCAGGAATCTGCCGATTGCCTGGGCCGTCGACTCTGGACGCTCAAGCATCACCATATGACCAGCTTCCTCGAATACCGCGCATTGTGCTCCTGGGATGCCGTCGTTAACGAAGTGGGCAACCTTGACCGGAGTCAGTAGATCGGCAGCGCTGGCGACGACAAGCGTGGGCTGTCTGATCTCCCCGACCTGATCCATCACGTCGAACCTGTCGCAGGCAGCGAAGTTGCTCAGCGTCACGCCCGGGCCAACGTGCACGCGAGCCGCCTGCTCCGTGGACCAGCACGAAGGTAGGACGCTCGCACTTGCTGAGGTGGCTGCTGTCGAAGATGCCCCCCTCTTCCGTCACGTGAGCGCCGCTGTTGGGAGCGTGTCCAACGTCCCGCCGCGAAGGGCCCGACGCATGGCCTCACGGTCGTCCCAGGGGTACTCAATTGTTCCGAAGCACATGCTCTGCTCGTGCCCTTTCCCACACGCAATGACCACGTCGCCGGCCCGTGCCATCCGGCAGGCGAACAGGATGGCTTCCCCGCGGTCTGCGACGCGCCAGACGTCCACCCCCTCAACCTTGCCCACGGCTGTGGCGCCCGCGCAACTCTCGGTCAGTACCGCGTCGAGATCCTCGGTTCGGGGGTCCTCGGCCGTGATCACAACCTGGTCGGCGAGTTTGCCCGCTTCGCGTCCCATCATCCTTCGCTTCTCGCGGTCGCGCAGCCCGGCAGAGCCGAAGACGACAATCACGCGACCGTCGCGGTCGGCCATCATACGCGCCGTCCCGAGCGCCTGACGGAGCGCATTGGGAGTGTGGGCGAAGTCGACGATTGCGAGGAATTCCTGGCCTTCACCGATTCTCTCCAACCGGCCGGGGATGCCTCTCATGCCGGCGACGCCCGCCCGGATTGCCCCCAGCTCAATGCCCAGGGCAACGCCCGCCGCCGCCGCGGCCAGGATATTGCTCACGTTGAAGCTGCCGACCAGCGCGGTCTCGATGTCGATCTCGCCCGCCGGCGTACACAGCACGAAATGTGTGCACGCACCGCTGTAGTGAATGTGGTGAGCGGTCACGTCGGCCCGTTGCTCCACACCGTAGGTCACGCATTGATCAGCAGGGAGCGCGCTCAGGAAGTCGAATGAACTGTCGTCCTGGTTGAGGATCGCTGCCTTCGGGACCGCTGGCTTCCGAAATGAACGGTCCAATCCCGCGAAGAGGCTGGCCTTGGCCTCCCGGTAGGCCGCGAATGACCCGTGTGCGTCGAGATGCTCGTGAGTGATGTTTGTAATGACCGCGACGTCGAAGTCACACCCGCTCACGCGGCGCTGGGACAGCCCGTGTGACGTAACCTCCAGTACGGCGTGGGTGGCGCCGCCGGCCACCATCCGGGCCAGGTACGCCTGCACTTCCGGGGCATCGGGGGTAGTGACGTGCAATCCGGTGTCGATCTCCACGTCGCCAATTCGGGCGTTCACGGTGCTGATCATCCCGGTGGTTGCGCCCGAAGCACGCAGGATCGCGTCGATGAGGTTGCCGGTGGTCATCTTTCCGTCGGTGCCGGTCACCCCCACCACCGTCATCTTGCGCGACGGGAAGTCGTGCCACGCCGCACAAAGCCAGCCCCAGGCCCCCCGTGAGTCCGGCACCTGCACATAGGAGAATCTCCCGGCAGAAGGCTGCTCGCCCAGTAGTGTGTCGACCGGGGCCTCGCCCACCACGGCCACCGCTCCCCTTGCCACGGCCTCGGCCACGAACTGGTGACCATCAACTCTGACGCCGCGAACGGCGACGAAAAGGTCGCCCGGCCGCACCCGGCGCGAATCGGCGACGATGCCGTGTATTTCGACAGCGTCGCCGGTGTGCCTGTGGGCGAATGGCAGCGCTGCTGCTAGCCGAGAGAGCCGCATCGCTCGGCTATCTCACTCCCCTTCTTCTGGGCCCAAGAGCTCC
>JAUVSX010000119.1 GCA_030596915.1 Chloroflexota bacterium
CATCGTAGAGCTCACGCTGTTCAGCAACACCTATGGCGATCTGGTCTGGAACCTGAACCCGTTCAACGTCAAGAACAACGTCAACGGCGTGGGGGATATCGCCTGGCAGGACTACAACTCGATGCAGGACGAGGCCCTCTTCGAGCGGCAGAGCGCCTATGTGCGCAAGATCGTTCGCGAGGTGAACGAGCACGACAGTTTCTACTTCGAGGTGTGCAACGAGCCATTCGGCGATCATCCGGGGCACGTGAACCTGCGCGACGTCGAGGCCTGGCAGACCGCGATCCGCGCGATCATCCGCGAGGAAGAGTCCCGTCTCCCGAAGCGTCACCTGATATTCCAGGTTCCTACCGAACGCTGGCGCAGCGACTGGCCTCTCGATCATATGGTCTCAGAGCCGACGATCGACGGGATCAACTTCCACGACTATCACAAGCTGACGTACCGGGGCGTGTACTTGCCGCAGACGGCCCGGTTCATGCAGCGCGATCTCAACCTGGATCGGATCAACTTCCTGTGGACGACGGTGCACGACGCGGGCAAGCCGCTGGTTTTCGACGAGGACAACTCTTGCACCAACGGCCTGGACGAGGAATCGTGGACGATCCACCGCAAACGAGCCTGGACCGTTGTCTGCAGTGGGGGCCACTACGACATGATCGACTTCTCGATCCAGGCAGCGGGCGGTGAGGACGGAACGCCCGCTTCCCGGGCCTTCATCCGGACCTGGCTGCGGCACCTTTCCACCTTCATCCACGCCACCGACTTCGTGCACTCGGCGCCAGTGCGCGGTTTCTGTTCTCGAGTCCCGGAGGCTGCAATCGCCGCGACGCTGGCCAACCCCGGCCAGGAGTACGTGATCTACGTGGCCGACCGGCGCGAGATCGAGGAGTTGGGAAGCGGTGATCCGATGCAGGGTGCTCTCGCGTTCTCGCTCCCGCCTGGCTCGTATCGCGCTCAACTGTACTCGCCCGCGAGCGGCGGCTATGTCGGCCCGGCCGCCCACCTTGACGGTGGGGACGTCGTGTTGGGGCTGAATGCCTTTGTCCACGACGTGGTCCTGCACATCACTGCTGATGCGTAGCCCCAGACCGGCGCTCTGGTGCACTGCCGTCCGCCTTCCAGGTCAGAACGGCCACGGAGACGCCCAATGAACTTCATCAAGATGGTCTGCGACGTCGAACGACTCTATCCGGCCGAGCGCATTGAACGGTCGAAGGCCAGGGTTCGCGCCGCCTGGGATCTGCGAGCGCCCATCGATCGCATCCCCTTCGTGTACAGTAGCCTGCCGCTGCCTCCCGGAGAGACGCCTTTCGACGTCTGGGATGGCATCTACACGCACGAGGAGTCCCTGGAAGCGCAGTTGGAGACGCTCATCGACCGGGCCCAACTGGACGACGACTACGTCCCTTCCTTGTACCCCGGATGCCGTCAGGGTACCATACCGACTGCCTACGGGGCGGAGGAGTGCCGCGGGGGCGATCACACGTGGGTCAGGCCGATGCTGAACGGTCCCGACGACGTCTACGAACTGCCCCAACCTGACTTTCGCCACGATGGCGTGGCTGCGGAGATCCTCGACCGCATCAGGTTCTTCCGCTCGAAGACCGAGGGCCGGATTCCGATTCAATTGGCCGACATGCAGGGGCCGCTGGACCTGGCGAGCAATATGTGGGGCACCGAGCCCCTGCTCGTGGCGATGTACACGCACCCCCAGGCGGTCCACACCCTCCTGCAACTGATGACCGATGCGTTCATCGAGTACGTGCAGTTGATGGATGAGGCGGCGGAAGGCGATCTGATCCCGATTCACTGTATGCCGACCAATTGGATGCCGAAGAGTCGCGGCGTTGGCGCGAGCGAGGATCTTCTAGCAGTGATGTCTCCGCGGCTCTACTCGGTCTTCGGGCGCCCGTACAACGAGCAGATCGCCGACGCGTTCGGCGGAGTCGTGATCCACTCTTGTGGCAGCGTCGAACACAACCTCGCTGAACTGGCGAGGACGCGTGGCCTCACGGCGGTGAACTTCGGCGCCACGGAGACATCGTTGCCGGCCGTGATCGACGCGGTCGGCGGCCGGGCCACGATTATCTCCCACTACGGAGACTTGACCTGCAACGATCTGCCCCACCTGACGCCGGAGAGCCACGTGCGTCTCTGTGCCGAGCTGTTCAAGAGCCGGAGGGTCCCGGGCATGGTGGTCGTGATGCCGCTCGGGATTGACCGTGACGAGGCGCTCGCGCTTAACCCCAAGATAGCCCAGTTGGTGCGGGTCAACGGGGCATAGATCAACTCTGGCGAGGAGTCACGAGTATGTCGTTCATGGGAGTTGACATTGGGCAGACCGGGTGCAAGGTGCTGGCCTTCGACGCCCGAGGGCGCCCCGTTGGCAGCGCCTACCGGGAGTATCCCTTGATTTCACCGCAGCCTGGCTGGGCAGAACTCGACTCCCAGCAGGTGATAGCGCTGTGCAAGGAGGCCATCACCGAAGTCGCTGTCGAGGTTGGGCGGCGCGATCCTGTGTCGGCGATCGCTGTTGCCTCTCAGGGCGAGTCGTTCACCGTCGTAGGCGCGAACGACGAGTTCCTGTGCAACGGCATGATCACCTCTGACACACGTGCGCGGGAGCAGGTCGCGGACCTCACTGACACCATCGGCCTGGAGAAGCTCTACCAGATCACTGGGCACTCCCCGCACACGATGTTCACGCTGTTCAAGCTGGCGTGGCTTCGCGAGAATCGCCCCGCGATCCTCGACCAGGCAGCTAAGATCCTGTGCTATGAGGATCTGCTGAGCTACGAGCTAACTGGCGAGGCCGTGACAGACTACAGCATAGCCGGTCGGACGATGTTGTTCGACGTGCGCGCAAGGGAGTGGTCGGGGGAGATCCTGGGCCAGATTGGCCTTGGTCCAGAGGTGCTCCCGAGGCCGGAGCCCTCCGGCCACGTGGTCGGCACGGTGCGCAGTTCTCTCGCCAGTGAACTGGGCCTTCCTCCTGGCGTTCAGGTCGTCGCTGGGGGTCACGACCAGCCTTGTGGGGCCCTGGGCGCAGGCGTGGTTGGACCTGAGGTCGCGATGTATGCGACGGGGACTGTCGAATGCATATCTCCCGCCTTTGACCGTCTGGTGCTGAACGATACGCTGCGGGATGCCAACTTGGCGACCTATCACCACGTCGTACCAGGGCTGTACTTCACCGTGGCATTCAACCTGACCGGCGGCAATCTACTGCGATGGTTCCGCGACGAGTTTGGTGTGGAGGAGACTCGGCTGGCGCACGAAGGTGGGCGTAGCGTGTATGACCTCCTGCTCGAACAGATTCCTGATCAACCGACGTCTGTGCTCGTGCTGCCGCACTTCGTAGCCACGGGCACGCCGTATTTCGACACCGCGCCCACCGGTGCGCTTATCGGCTTGAGTCTCGCGACGACCAGGGGAGAGTTCATCAAGGCACTGCTGGAGGGTGTGACGTACGAGATGCGGCTCAACGTGAACATCCTGCGCAAGGCCGGGGTCGGGATCGCCGAGTTGCGGGCGATCGGCGGCGGCGCCAAGAGCGCAGCGTGGATGCAGATCAAAGCCGACATAATGGACATTCCCATCGTCTCGATGAACGTGAGCGAGGCAGCGGGTATGGGCGCGGCTATGCTCGCGGCGGTGGGCAGCGGCGCGATCGAAACCATAGACGAAGCGGTCGAAGAGTGGGTTCACCCTCAGCGCGTGTTCGAGCCCGAGAGGAATCGCGCGCGGCTATATGAAGAGCGCTTCGCGGTCTATCGCGAGCTCTACCACGCGCTCAGACCGCTGGGGACGGAGATGGCGCGCTGGTCCGCGTGATGTCGGCGCGCTGCATAGCCAGGGACGGAGGCAAAGGCCGATGAAGTTCGGGATCGTCAACTGTGCGACGGAGTTCTCGCTGCTGTCGTCAAAGGCCTACTCGGATCCATTCAACGAGGTCGAGCTTGATGTCGTCTTCACGGCCCCAGAGGGCGTTGATTGCGTCGTGCCCGCTTACTGGGCGGGGGAGGATGTGTGGACCGTTCGGTATGCGCCTGCTGTGGTGGGCCGTCACCGCTACCGGACGGTCTGCTCCGACCTCGAGAACGTTGGGCTTCACGACACGCAGGGCGAGATGGAGGTGCGTCCGTACGATGGCACGAATCCGCTCTACCGGCACGGACCGCTGCGCGTCAGCGAAGACCGGCGGTTTCTCGAGCATCGCGATGGCACTCCTTTCTTCTGGCTCGGCGATACCTGGTGGCACGGACTGACCGGGCGCTTCCGCTGGCCGGACGACGTTCGGGTGCTCGCCGCTGACAGGGCGGACAAGGGATTCACGGTGATCCAGATCGTGGGTGGACTCGTGCCGGAACTCACGCAAGATCGTTTCTGGACAGAGTGGTCGGCCAATGCTGGCGGCTGGGCATGGGAGGAGGGTTTCGCCCGCGTCAACCCGCGCTTCTTCGACGAGGCAGATCTGAAGATTGGTCACCTCGTGCGGGTCGGGCTCGTTCCCTGCATCGTTGGGGCCTGGGGCTACTACCTCAAGGTCACCGGCGTCGAGAAGATGAAGCAGCATTGGCGCTACCTGGTGGCGAGATACGGGGCCTACCCCGTGGTCTGGTGCCTGGCGGGCGAGGTGAATATGCCCCCCTACGACTCGACACGGCGCGAGGAAGACAGCCGGGAACTCAAAGCCGAATGGACGGAGGTCGCTCGCTACTTGCGCCAGATCGACCCGTACCATCATCCGATCACCGCCCATCCCTCGAGGCCCGATTCGCGCGAGATGGTCGAGGATGAGAGCCTCGTCGACGTCGATATGCTCCAGACCGGACACCGCTACGATTCGCTTGGGCCCACCGTGCGGTGTGTCCAGGAGTGTGTCGCCAAGAGGCCACGCTACCCAGTCCTGATCGGCGAGGTCTGCTACGAGGGGGAGTACGGATCAAACTGGCAGGACCTGCAGCGGTTCTTCTTCTGGACGAGCATGCTGAGCGGGTCGGCCGGGCACACGTACGGCGCGAACGGGATTTGGCAGATGAACTCCCCGGAGAAGACTTTCGTCGGCATCCGCACCTACGGTGACGCGGGCTGGGCGGAGACGATGCGTCTGCCTGGGTCGCACCAGCTAGGACTATCGAAACGCTTCCTCGAGCGATACCCGTGGCACCGATTCGAGCCCGTAACCGGGGCGCACCAGCACGAAACCGATCGCATCAGCCCCTTCATGGCGGGCATTCCTGGCAGGGTGTGGATGATCTACCTGGCCGGGGAGGCACTCGACAGTGTCTTCTGGGGACTGATGGGAGCCGACATCGCTATTGAGCCCGGAGTGACCTACCGGGCATCGTTCTTCAACCCCCGCGACGGGAGGGTGCTGGACATCGGGCCAGTTGAGCCCGGTGAGAACGGCCGCTGGCCGATTCCGCATAAACCGACGCGCGAAGATTTGGTGCTGGTACTGGAGGCAGAAGAACAATGAGGATCAACACAGCCAAACGTCGCATGTTGGACGGCAAGCCCGCCATCGGCGCCTCGCTGACGCTGGGATCGCCCCAGATCGGCGAGATCATCTCGCAGATGAACTTCGACCACATACTGGTGGACTGCCAGCACGGCCTGTGGGATGAGCAGGGCGCCGCGACGGCGTTCCGCAACATCGCCCTCGGGTCTGCAGTGCCGATGGCCCGGGTACACCGGAACGACTTCGGCGCCATCGGCAGGCTCTTAGACTTGGGTGCGATGGGCAGGGTCGGCCCAATGGTCGAGACGGTGGAGCAGGCCCAGGCAGCGGCTGAAGCAGCTCGCTATCCGCCGAGGGGAAGACGGTCAGCCGGAGCACTGGGTGCGCGCTTCCATGGCCCCGACTACCTCGACTGGTTTGATGACGAACTCTTCCTTGCCGTCCAGATTGAGGCGGCGGCCGCGCTGGAGCGGGTCGAGGAGATTATGGCGGTCGACGGTATCGACGGCTGCTGGATCGGGCCCGCTGATCTTCGGATCACGATGGGCGTGGACATCGACACGCAGGAGGGCGCCGCGGCGCACGAGGCTGCCATCCTGAAGGTGCTTGAGGCCTGTCGCAGCACGGGAAAGATCCCGGGAATCGCCACTGGCGAGGACGTGCAGAGACGGATCGACCAGGGCTTCCTGTACGTTATGGCCGGCGGTGACTATCCGTTCATCCTTCGGGGAGCCGAGGAGTTCCTGGCCATCTGTGGCCGGGAGCCCTAGCCGACGGTGCGGTACGCAACGATCCCGGGCGTCGACAAGCCGGTCTCCCGCCTGGTGCAGGGTACTGGCTTCGTCGGTTCCCACGATCCGTGCGGCCCAGACCGTTGGTTTGCCCATTTGGACGCGGTCTTCGAGCTGGGCTGCACGACGTTTGACACGGCCCACATCTATGGCTTCGGCGACAACGAGCGCACGGTTGGTCGCTGGGTCAACCAGCGTGGAATCCGTGAAGAGGTGGTGATCATCGGCAAGGGCGCGCACTTCAACGATGATCGCGACCGCGTGACCCCGTACGACATCACGTCGGATCTCCACGATTCGCTGGCTCGCCTCCAATTCGACTACATAGACCTGTACCTGCTGCACCGCGACGATCCCTTGATGCCTGTCGGACCGCTCGTCGAGGTGCTGAACGAGCACCTGTCGGTGGGCCTGATACGTGCCTTCGGCGGCTCCAATTGGACTCACGCGCGCATTGAGGAGGCGAACGCCTACGCGGAGGCCCACGACCTGGTGCCCTTCGTCGCCAGCAGCCCGCACTTCAGCCTGGCGGAGATCGTGAAATACGACTACCGGGGCGTGGTGAGCATAGCGGGCCCGCCAGGCCGCGGGGCGCGGGAGTGGTACGCGCGCGAGCAGATGGCCGTGATCCCCTGGTCGAGTCTGTGCAGCGGTTTCCTTTCCGGTCGGGTCAGGCGGGCCACGCCCGCGGCCCCATCCGAGGCGACCGCGTCCAGACTGTTCGGGTCGGAGGCCAACTACGAGCGCCTCGAGCGGGCATGGATTCTGGCCCAGGATCGGGGCCTCACGGTCCCGCAGGTTGCGCTGGCGTACTTGTGGGGGAGTGGCCTGAACGTCTTCCCCATAGTCGGCCCCAAGCGCGTGGACCACCTCCAGGAGAACGCGGCCGCGCTCGACGTTGAACTGACGCCTGGAGAGATGGCCTGGCTTGACCTGAGCAGGCCGACTCGATAGTCGCGGCGCCTCGCATATCGTGGACCGCCACACCGCCGGATGTCATCATCTGGGGTCACCGTGCGCTCTTGCCAGCCATCCATGCCCGGCGCCGCGGGATCGCTGAACCCCTGAGGCTAACCAACCGTATACCAAGTGCCGGAGCTTCTCCATTGCTTCCGGGAAGCGGCGACCTTAGCGAGGAGGCATGAGATCGTGATTCGCAAACGCATAGTTCTGTCCGTCGTTCTGGCCCTGGCCGTGGCTGTCACGGCGGGCTCGTGCCGCCCGAGACCGTCGCCTTCGATTCCAGAGCCGACTGGCGTCCCTTCTGCAATTCCCACTCCCACCCAGGCGCAAACCGAAGCCACCCCCGAGGGTAGTCCGTCAGCCCCGTCACCTTCATCAGCCACGGGTGCCCCACCGTCGCCGGAGGCCTCACCAGGCGAGCAGGCGGTGGACTGGGATGACCGCGACGTGTTCCGGGAGGGACTCATCGAGGCCGAGCGGGGCGTGCTGGACGGCCTGGGCGGCGCGACGGTCTACCACATCGACATCGTGATCCCCAGCGACATGGTCAACCTGCAGGGGCATCAGGCTGTCCGGTACACGAACCTGGAGGATGAGCCCCTCGAGGAAGTCTACTTCCGCCTGTTCCCGAACTCGGCGGGTGGCGAGGCAAGCGTATCTGGGTTGCGGGTGGACGGGCAGGCGGTCGAACCTGTGCTCGAGTTCGAGGACAGTGCGTTGCGCGTCTCTCTTCCACAGGCCCTGGAACCTGGCGAAGCGACTGTGATCGAAATGGACTTTGCGGTCACTGTTCCGACTGATCTGGGTGGCACCTACGGGGTGTTCGGGTACACGGAAGGGGTGCTGGCGCTGGATGAGGTCTATCCGCTCATTCCGGTGTATGACGACGAGGGATGGAACGTCGAGGTGCCTACGA
>JAUVSX010000154.1 GCA_030596915.1 Chloroflexota bacterium
CCTGTGACAAGGATATGGTCGAAGGCCACCCGTTCGAGGAAGGCCTTCAACGACGCTCTCTTGGTGCCAAAGGCCTCAAGCGTTGCGCGCCAGACCTCAGGCTGACTGATAATCTCGCGTCGTGTGTGTGTGTCAACTGCCATGTGTTCCTTTCACCGCGGGGGTTGGCCGGCAGGTGCCCGGCTGTCGATTCGGCGCCGGCCTTGCGCAGATTGTAGGGAATCCGGGCTGGACTGTCAATGTGGGCCTTCTGCACGCCAGAGCCCCCCTTCCCGATCGGCCCCGCGTGCGCGGGAGGAGAGGCCGTAGGTCGGGGCAGGCACTGTGCGTCGGCCCGTTGCCCCGCGTCGCGCCTCCGGTATAATCTCCCGGGCACCACACAGGCCACTTTCCGAATAACCGATCCCACAGGAGAGACCAATGAGCGAACGAATCGACGCCGTCCTGCCATTCCTACTGCGGCGCGAGAACATCGTGCACTACGACGACGGACAGGTCGTGATATACAACCGCAAGGAGCACCCCCGCAAGAGGGAGTTCGTGCGCTGCGATGACGTCGAGGCGGTGGCTCAGGCCATCGAGCAGATGATCACTCAGGGCGGCGGCCCTGCCTTCACCGCGGGCTACGCTCTCGCGATGGCCGCGCGACAGGTCGAGGGACAGTCGCCCGAGGCGATCCGCGCCCACCTGCGCGCCGCGGCCGATCGCCTCATCGCCACCCGCCCGACGAATACGACGCTTCCCCGCCTGATGGCAACGGAGCTTGGCGCGGCGGATCAGGCCATTGAAGCGGGCGAGTCCGTCGAGCAGGCGCTGCTCGACTTCGTCGAGGCGCAGCGCGACGCGATGTATGCGCGCAGCAACAAGGCGGGGCGGTTCGGCGCCGACCTGATCGACGATGGCGACGGCGTGCTTACAAACTGCTTTGCCGAAACGGGGCTTCTGTTCACCCTCTACCATGCGATGCAGGATGGCAAGTCCATCCGGGTGTTCACGCCCGAGACGCGGCCCTACCTCCAGGGCGCACGGCTCACGGCTGATTGCGTGCGCGAGATCGGTGCTCCGGTGCAGGTGATCACCGACAACATGCCGGCGGCGGTGATGGCCCAGGGCAAGATCCAGAAGTACATGACGGCGGCGGATCTGATCACCCTCGACGGGCACGTGGTCAACAAGGTAGGCACCTTCCAGTATGCCATCGCCGCCCATTATCACGGTATCCCCTACTTCGCTTTCACGCACCGGCCCGACAAGAATCGGCCAAATCGGGAGTCAATCGTGGTTGAGGAGCGCGATCCTGAGGAGGTGCTCACCTGCCTGGGGATGCGGACGGCCGCGCCCGGCGTCGGCGCCTTCTACCCCGCCTTCGACGTCACCCCGCCACACATGGTCGCCGGCATCGTCACTGAACACGGCGTCCTGAGCCCCTACGACCTCGCGCGCTACTACGGGTAGACGCCGGACTGGCAGTCGCGGGACAGTAGTCCCGTTGCAGGACTGCCAGTCCGATCTCGCTCGCGCTTTCGGGCCCGCATGTGTTTCGCCGAGGCCAACGCCGGCGATACGCACGAAGCGGCTATCGCACCGCTAGTCGAGGGGGATTGGAGATCCTAGGACTGGCAGTCGCGGGACAGTAGTCCCGTTGCTGGAGACCTGACCCCTAGATTTGGCCCAAAACAAGCGACAAGTCATCGTCATCGCACGGCCACGGCACGCTCTGTGAAGCGAAAACCTGACAGGTTTTCGAGCGAGTCGGTGCCCTGATGATCGAAAACGTTGAAACCTGTCAGGTGTCCACTGCATTACCGTGTCCAAGCGCTCGGGCAGGGACCGCGCCGGGGCTTGTCGTGATCACTGTGCATGATGTGGTGCCTAGTTGGGACCAAAACCAGGTGCCAGGTTTCCAGTGCCCACATCTATCCAACGGGCCACCTGTGCACGAGAACACCCCACGCCGCGAGGAGTATGGTCGAAAACCTGTCAGGTCTTGGGTCTTCCACGCGCAAGGAGTGCCAGCCCGAGTGCGGGAAGTCTTCGGACTATCCCGACAGATCTAGCGTGCGCAGGTAGGCGATCAGGTCGTCGCGCATATCGCCGCGGCGCAGGGTCGCCGCGATGCTCGCCTTCAACTGGCGCAGCGGGTCGCCCGCGGCCATCCACTGAGCGTCAATCGGCTGCGCGATCACCGTCGCTCGCGCAGCCAGCCGGTCGACGGCGTCGGCCATCCACAGCTCGCCCGTCTTGCCCAGCTCCGTGCCATCCAAGACGTCGAACAACTGCGGCGTGAAGACGAACTGGCCTACCTGGACCCAGTTCGACGGAGCCTCGCCTGGCTCGGGCTTCTCGATGATGCGCGCCATCTCACGATCCGAGCCGGGCTTGAACTCGATGCACCCATACAGGTACTTCTCCTCGTCGGGCGCCCACTGGGTGGCAAGGATAGCCGCTGGATGCTCCGCCTCGTACACGTCGAGTAGTTGGCGCGGCACCGGCACGTCAGAGAGGAGAATATCGTCGCCGAACAAGTAGTAGAAGGGCTCGCCCGGCGTCAGCCAGGGGCGGGCGGCGAGCGCTGGCGACGCATTGCCGTAGGGCAGCCGGTCTGGCTGGCGCACGAAGATGATGTCGGCCAGCCCGGAAATCGCCCGCACCTCCTCCAGCAGCCCGAGTTTGCCCACCTGCTCCAGATGCCGTTCCACGCCCGGCGCCGGGGCAAAGTGGGCCTGAACCGCCTCCTGCCCGCCACGCACCACGATGACGATCTCCGTGATGCCGGCCGCGACAAGGCTCTCGACGTGGTACTGAATGAGCGGCTTGCCCGCGATGGGGAACATCTCCTTGGGCACCGCCTTGGACGCGGGCAGGAAACGGGTGCCGTAGCCCGCGATCGTGATGACTCCCTTCATACTCGCTCCTCGTGTAATGGTGGCTTCTGCGTATGCCAGTCGGTGGCCTGCTCGTAGGCGTGTGCGACGCGCAGCACTTGCCCCTCACCCACCGCCGGCCCCATCACCTGCAGGCCGATATGCAGCCCCGCCCCGTCGAAGCCACGCGGCAGGCTCAGGCCACATGTCCCGGCCAGGTTCATCGAGAGCGTGAAGATGTCCATGAGGTACATCTGCAAGGGGTCGTCCGCCTTCTCCCCGATGCGGAATGCGGTCGTCGGACTCGTCGGCGCCAGGATCACGTCCACCTGCTCGAACGCCCGATCGAAGTCTCCCCGAATAAGTGTGCGAGCCTTCTGCGCCTTCAGATAGTAGGCGTCGTAGTAACCGGCGGAGAGGGCGTAGGTGCCCAGCATGATGCGCCGCTTGACCTCGGGGCCAAAACCCTCCCCGCGCGTTGCCTTGTACGTGTCAATCAGACCACCGCCGTCCACTCGCAGGCCGTAGCGCACGCCGTCGTAGCGCGCCAGGTTCGCGCTGGCCTCGGCCGGCGCGATGAGGTAGTAGACCGGCAGCGCGTATTCGGTATGGGGAAGACTGACCTCCCGGACCTCCGCCCCCAGCCCCGCGAGCAGATCGACCGCCGCGCGAACCGCCGCTTCAACCTCGGGCTGCATACCGTCGACGAAGTACTCGCGCGGCACGCCGACGCGCACCCCGCCGACTCCGCCGTCCAGTGCAGTCAGGTAGTCGGGCGTCTCCACGTCCATTGACGTCGAGTCACACGGATCGTGGCCGGCGATGGCCTGCAGCAGGATCGCCGCGTCTTTGACATCCTTGGTCAGCACACCCGCTTGATCGAGCGACGACGCATAGGCGATCAACCCGTAGCGGCTGACCCTGCCGTAGGTCGGCTTGAGGCCCACGACGCCGCACAGCCCCGCCGGCTGGCGCACGCTGCCCCCGGTATCGGTGCCCAGTGCGCCCAGACACTCGTCGGCAGCAACCGCCGCAGCGCTGCCACCGCTGGATCCACCAGGCACCCGGGTCAGGTCCCACGGGTTGTGGGTCGTGAAGTAGGCCGAGTTCTCCGTCGAGGAGCCCATCGCGAACTCGTCGGTATTGGTCTTCCCCAGCAGGATGGCGCCGGCTTCCTTGAGCCGCACGATGACGGTCGCGTCGTAAGGGGGGATGAAACCCTCCAGAATGCGCGAGCCGCAGGTTGTGGGAATCCCCTTGGTGCAAAGCACATCCTTGATCGCCAGCGGGATGCCCAGCAGCGGCCCGCTCTCACCATCGGCGCGCCCCGCCCGGCGAGCCCGGTCGGCAGCAGCGGCCTGGGCCAGCGCCTTCTCCGGCGTCAGCGTCAGATACGCCTTGACGTCGTTGTCGACCGCCACGATGCGATCGATGACCGCCTCGGTCAGCTCGACCGCCGTGAACTCGCCAGCCGCCAGGCGCTCGCCCGCCTCGTGGATGGTCAGCTCGCTGAGGTGATTGCGCGTCATTATCCCTGGCCCAACACTGCCGGTACCAGGAAACACCCGTCCTCGGTAGCCGGCGCATTCGCCAGCATGTCCTCGCGCTGGCTTGGGGCCCGTGACACGTCGGCGCGCATGACACTGTGCAGTGGTAGCACGCTCGCCGTCGGCTCGATCGCCTCGGTGTCCAGCTCCTGCAGCCGCTCGAAATAGTCCAGGATGTCGGAGAGTTGCTCCTGATAGAGCGCCCGCTCTTCGGCGGTCAGCGCCAGCCTGGCTAGCTCGGCGATGCGGTCAACTTGGTCTGCGCTGAGCTTCATAGTGCACTCCGTCGGGGATATCGCTCGCTACGTCCCGGCGCCCCACGCGAAGAGGCCGCACGGAGTAGCGAGTTCTCACCCGGCCGATTATAGCATCCTCGGATGGGTGGAGCAACCGCCGCAAGATGGTGGGCGGGTTTCCCTACCCGCCGAGCGGCATCGGCGCCAACACTGCCGCGCCGGCTGTCGGAGGCGGCACCAATCGACACAGGCTTCTACTACGTACCACGCGGGGAAAACCCGTCGGGTCTGGCGCCCCCGCTGATTCGATGACTCGCTGATTCGCCCAACCACTACCCGTAGTAGTCCTGGATCTTCCCTCGATGCGCCAGGATTGCGTGAGCCTTCGCCAGCTCGTTCGGGATGTCAATCTGCTGCGGGCACTTCGGCAGACACTTGCCACACTGGACGCACATAGCCGCATTGCCGTTGGGGTTCTCCCGGTCCAGCTTCTCCCTGGAGCCAGCCAGCCGCCGGTATCTCCTTATGATCTGCCACCTGGACCAGCGACGCTGCTCCCCGGACGCGTTGTTCAGGATGGCGAAGCACCCAGGGATATCGACCCCCTCGGGGCAGGGCATGCAGTATTCGCAGGCGGTGCACGGAACGAGCTCTCTCTTGCGATACACTTCGGTGAGTTGGGCAATCACCCGCATGTCCTCGTCGCCCAGCGAATTGATCCCCGAGCGGTCGGCGCTAGCGCAGTTCTGATCAACCATCTGCTGGGTGCCCATGCCACTCAGCACAACTGCGACCGCGGGGCGGTTCCAGAGAAACTGCAGCGCCCAGTCAACGGGCGTCCGGCCGTTTCCCGACGCCCTCATAATGTCCAGCGCTTCGGCGGGAGGATTGGCCAGTCTCCCACCCTTCAGCGGCTCCATCACCACGACGGCGATGCCCTTGCTATGCGCATAGGTCAGCCCCTCCGTAGTCGCCTGGATGCCGGTGTCCATGTAGTTGTACTGGATCTGCGCCACGTCCCAGTCGTAGTAATCGACGATTCCCTTGAATATTGGCAGCGTGTCGTGGAATGAGAAACCCGTGTGCCGGATCAGGCCCTTGCTCTTGGCCTCGTCTAGCTTCTCGACCAGGCCGAGGCGCTTCACCTTCTCGAACTGCCCACCGTTCATGGCATGGAACAGGTATACGTCCACGTGATCGGTCTGCAGCCTCTCAAGCTGCGCGTCCAGGTACTTGTCGAAATCCTCCGTCTTCCTGACCAGGAACATGGGCAGTTTTGTCGCCACGCGAACCCGCTCGCGATAGCCATCCCCAAGCGCCTGCCCAAGGATCTTCTCACTGTCACCCAGGTGGTAGAGCCAGGCGGTGTCGAGGTAGTTGACCCCAAGATCGATGGCGTGGCGTATGAGCTGGATCGATGCATCCGTATCAGCTCTCAAGCGATTGAGTCTTCTTTGCGGGAGGCGCATGCAGCCAAGCCCAAGCGCCGAGACCTCCCAGTCCAATGATCCCATCTTGCGATACTTCACTATTCCCCCCAACCAGGTCGATAAGTGCTTACACGGCTCTATGGAGCAAGATTGGTGCACCAGCCCCGCACCACACGACGACGCATGGCACGCCGCGCTAGCCCTCCAACCATCATCCCACGCCGGCTGACAAACCTACCGCCGTGAGCGGACTAAGACTACCACCAGGTAAGGAATCCGCCAGAGGCTCTGGTGGGGCTGACAACCCTCAGAAGTGCCCGCTCCCCGCGTGGCGTGCTTGACCGAGCGAAGGGCGATGCACACGCGTGCAGTTTCGGCACCGAATACGCGCGCCGGCGTGCCCCTGTCAGCAAGGCGTTTGGAGCACGCCCCGTCGCGAGCGTGGCCGAAACAGCCAAGCCGACTCGCTGACTCGTCCAACTCAGACACAGCTCGCCACGGCTTCCCGGACATTCCCTGGCGATTCAGCCGATTCTGTGGATGGTGCTGTTTGGTGTTGGTATGACGAGCATGATGGGGGCGGCGATGCCGGGCGTGGGAGACCAGTATGTCTCTTTCATGCTGCCGGGGATCGTCGCGCTTAGCGCGCTGGGCGGCGCGGTCGGGGGCGGGTCGGTCTGGCTGACCGAGCGGCTGCGAGGGATTGTCAACGAATACCTCTTCGCACCGATTCCACGCCTCAGCATACTGATGGGCAACGCTTTGAGCACGATGACTAAGAGCCTGTTCCAGGCTCTCATCATCCTGATCGTCGGTATCCTGATGGGGGCCAGGCTCAGCGCCAATCCCTTGGGATGGTTGGGCGGGCTGGTGCTGGTCGCATTGTACGGCCTCGGCTTCAGCGGCGTCGCGCTGGCGACAGCGTCGTCGACAGACAACCCGGGCGCGTATCACAGCATGATTGTGGTTCTCAACCTGCCACTGCTCTTCCTGAGCAACGCGCTGTACCCCCTCTCGTCGCTGCCGACGTGGATGCGCATC
>JAUVSX010000208.1 GCA_030596915.1 Chloroflexota bacterium
CAGACCCGACTGGCCACGGCTCACTCCGATCTGGACCCACCCGCCCCGACGCTCCACCCTTATGCCCTCCTGGCGGATCAGAGCTGACGCGAATCCGTCCGGATTTGGCGAGACGACGGTTCTCGGCCAAGCAACCTCCACCTCTTCGATCGCGACGCCGACGAGGGATTCCCTGAGCTCGCGTACGACGGTCTCGACCTCGGGCAGTTCAGGCATCTGCGGCCTTCCTCGAGGCATTCGGATGTGCCAGAGATGGCGTGATCGTTGACACTGTGCCCTCGCGTGTTAGAATCCCCGCAAGGTGGCGCACGTATGCTAGAGGACACTCAGAGTTCGAGATCACGAAGCTCCAGTCGCGCCACGCCTTCTCGCCAAGAAGGCATCGAGGACACACAGCCCTCTTGGCGCGTCCCGCGATCTCGCGCCTCGCGGCCTCGCGGGCACCGTCGCCAGCAGGGCCGCGGGCAATCACCGCCACCCGCAGCAGTCTCGCCCGCACCCTCCTCCGCAACGACCAGGCGCCGGCGCCGTTCACCCGCCTCTCGTCTCCTGCCCCTGATGCTGGCGCTTTCTCTTGTGTGCGTGTGCCTCGGAATGGCCTCCTTCGGTCTTTGGCAATCGAGCTCCTCGCAGGGGCGACTCAATGTGCTCGTCCTTGGCCTCGATCGCCGCCCCGGACAGGGATACGTCGTCCGCTCTGACACGATGATGCTGGTCACGGTCAACCCTCTGGGGCCACGTATCGGGCTTCTGTCCATCCCAAGGGATCTCTACGTCGATATCCCGGGATACGCCACCAACCGCATCAACACAGCGCACTTCTGGGGTGAGAACGAGGGTGCGGGACGCGGGCCCGTGCTGGCGAAACAGACCGTCGAGCACAACTTCGGGGTGCCCGTGCACCGCTTCGTGCGCGTCGATTTCGATGGCTTTCGAGCTGTGGTCGACGCCGTTGGGGGTGTCGACATCCTTGTCGAGGAGCCCGTGGTGGACAACGCTTACCCGACCGAGGACCATGGGGTGATCCGAATCGAGATCCTGCCAGGGCTTCAGCATATGGACGGGGAGACCGCTCTGCAGTACGCGCGCTCGCGCCACGGTTCGTCAGATTTTGACAGGGCGAGCCGCCAGCAGCAGGTTCTAGTTGCCCTTGTTCGACGCGTCCTCAATCCAGTCGTGTGGCCCCGGCTCCCGGCCTTGTACGCGGCCTTGGTCGATCACATCGATGCTGACGTGCGCGTCTGGGATCTGGTCCCCCTGGCTGCGACCCTCTTCCGCGTCGGTCCGGATGGCATAGAATACCACGTGGTTGGTCGAGACATGACCTCTCCCTGGACGACGCCGAGTGGGGGAGCCGTGCTGCTTCCGCAGTGGGAGCGGATCACGCCCATGATTCATCAATTGTTCGCGCCGTAGCTAGAGCACAATAGGGACCGACCGTCCCCTAACTAGTGGGTCGACCCCTGGTTGACGACAACGGTTGCCTGCCCCGAACCTAGCGTCTCGACGCGGCCTGTCGGGCCGAGCGCTAGCGCCGTGCCACCCGGTATCCCCAGCCCCAAGCAGTCGGTGTGTGCCGCCAACAAGTAGCGCAAGTGCTCGGCGTGCTCAGCTCCGGCGAAATGGGGCGCCACGATGACGTGCGGTATCCAGCCCCATCCTTGCTCCGAGGTACCATACGCCCTGGGATCGGCTACCCACGCTCCCATAGGCATGACCGCCGTTCCGGCTGCTACCACGGGCGCGCCGTCGTCGAAAGCCTGGGCGATGGCATCGAGCGCAGGGCTGCCCTGCAGTGCTCGGAGCAGTGCAAGTACGTCCGGTCCATCTCCGAGGTAGACGAGTCCAGCCTGAGCGAGCAGCCGGCAGTTCTCGACCCGATGGGCGTCCGCGTCCGTGTAGACGGGCACGATGTAGCCAGTGGAACCGCCCAGATCCTCCCAACAAGCGAGCAGATCCTCAGCCTCCGCGCTCGATCCACCTGCCGTTAGCAATACCGCCGCCGGACGGGCGGGTATTGACCATCCCAGGATTGCCGCGTCAATAGTGTCAGACTCGGCACGTCCCAGAAGCCCATCTCCAGCCAGCACCACCCATCCCGCGCCGGTGCGCCAAGTGAGAGGCCCTGCTTGGGTCATGTCTCCCTGTGCCCGTGACTTAGTGGGCGAAACAGGTATTGGGCCACCGCTTGCAGCATAACGCCTGCGCCCACAGAGAGCACTTCCTCGTCGACGTCAAAGCGCGGGTTGTGGTGGGGCGCGTCCAAGCCGCGCGACGCATTGGCCGAGCCAAGGAAGAAGTAGCAGCCAGGGACGTCCTGCATAAAGAACGCTGCATCCTCGCTGACAGTCACCTTCTCCCCAGTAAGCACGTTTTCAGCGCCCAAGACGGCCGCGGCCGCCTCCCGCACGACGTCGGCCACCTCAGGATCGTTGACCACCGCTGGCGTCAGGCCGTCCACTGCGAACTCCGCCGTCGCCCCGTAGGCCCGAGCTATCTGGTCTGTCAGCACGCCCATCCGGCGAACGACGATCTCTCGTACCGACAGGTCGTAGGTCCGGATGGTGCCGCTGAGCTTCACCTCGTTCGGAATAACGTTGAAGGCGTCGCCGCCGTGTATCGTGCCGACAGTCACCACAGCGGTCTCAAGGGGGCCCACGTTGCGGCTCACGATGGTCTGCAGTGAGCTGACAATCTGCGCTGCTGCAACGATGGGGTCCACGGTCTGCTGCGGCATTGCGCCGTGGCCGCCCCTTCCGCGCACGATGCACGTCCATCGTCCCGCCGCAGCCATCACCGGGCCCGCGGAAACGTCGACCTTTCCGGCGGGGGTGCTGTTCCACACGTGGGCGGAGATGAATACGTCCGGTCGTGGGTTCTCCAGCACCCCCTCGCGCACCATCACCTCGGCGCCATTCATGCCTTCTTCGCCCGGCTGGAAGACGAGCTTGAGCGCGCCGCTCATCTCGTCGCGGTGGCCGGCAACCAGCGTGGCGACGCCAAGACCGACGGCCACGTGGGCGTCGTGCCCGCAGGCGTGCATCACCCCAGCGCGCTGCGACGCGTACTCCGCTTCGCTCTGCTCCTGGATCGGCAACGCATCCATGTCGAAGCGGAGCATGATCACGGGACCGCTCTGCTGGCCCTCCAGCACGCCCACAACGCCCGTGTTGGCGACACCCGTTTGCACCTCATAACCCAAGTCTCCCAACACGCGGGCGATAATGCCCGCGGTGCGGTGTTCCTGAAAGCCCAACTCGGGATGTCTATGGAAATCGCGGCGCCAGGCGATGAGATGCGGTGTAATAGCTTTGACTTCGGCTTTCATGTTTGTCTGGATCGGCATTCGATTCCTCGTCTACTACTGCGACCATGCCCTAGGGCGGGCCTAGGCGAGCGCCGCACCGACAGGCATGACGCCTGCTAGCCCACTCGATCCGGTTGGGCGCCCACATTCGCCAGGGGCGGGCCACAGGCAGGACCTCGAGTGTGACACGTGCAGGGGGTCGACCCGGCCGCACGTCAAGACGTGAGAGGTTCCACGTCCTCTGCAGGGACCTCGATGCGCTGGTCGCCGATCTGGACGACCACGACGCCTTTCAAGGGCAGCAGGTCCACGACCCGTCCCTCCCCTGCCGGGGTCCTAACTCGCTTCCTGCGGCCGGGCATCGACTTCGCTGCCTCGGCGTACGCCTCGTGCTCGTAGCCAAGGCAACACCGCAACCGGCCACAGATGCCCGTGATCTCCGCGGGGCTGAGAGACACACCCTGGACCTTCGCCATCCTGATGGAAACGGGGCTGAACTCCGCAAGGAAGCGCGAGCAGCAGCGCATCTCGCCGCAAGCACCATAGCCTCCGCAGAGCTTTGCGTGATCCCTCGAGCCCACTCGTTTCAGGGCGACGCGGGCAGGCAACCTACCCTCCACCCGCTTACGCAGGGGGTCGAGACGGAGTTTCTTCTCTTCGGTCACATACAGGAAGGTAAGGCGTCGACCATCGAAGGAGTACTCGGCACTGATTAGCCTCAACGGCAGGCGAGCTTCATCCGCTGCGCGGCGAGCGATGCCAAGCGCTTCAGCTTCCTTCGCTTGCCAGTGCTGGCGAAGGGCGAGGTCGCGCCCCGAAGCTCTTCGCATCACAGGGCTCAAGGCCTTCGCATGCTCGCCCTCGCTGAGAGGTCGTAGACACGCCACCTCGCCAAGTTGCTTTCCCCGGGAGGTATCCACCAAGGCGAAGTCCCCGACCCGGAGGTCCGGGAGCCGGCTTGCGTCGAAGAAGTAGACCCTCCCGGCGGCCTGAAATCGAATTCCAGCGACCGCTGTGTCGCCAACCACGGGGCGTTCGTGGTCTCTGTTCTCTGTTGCGCTCATTGCTGCGCTTCCTCTCGTATTTGTATTCAGTGAACCCCCTTCTTAGAATCCGCGTGCCGGAATGGGAAGCTGGTCAGACGGCGGGCTGGATGGTATGCTTTGGTGTGCCAATTCTACCCCGTCGCTCGCGTTGCTGCAAGCCCTGAGTGCCTTGGATCATCCGGCGTCCGGAAAACCTGGGCGTCCGCCCCGTGTAATCCGCTGTATGCGGGAGGCTGCACCAGTCGCGCTTGCCCTCAAGTGGAGCCGTGCAGGCCGACAAGACGCCACAGCGTCTCTCGACCTCGGATTATGAAGACCCAAATTGACAAAATGCGAATTACGTGATAAGATATCTGTGTTACTCATTAGACAGTAGGAGGAGGATATCCTGTGCAAGCTACTCGAGAGCACATAATGCGGCTGCTGAAGGAGAGTGGGAGAGCGACCGTCGACGAGCTGAGTCGTTCATTGGGGCTGACTCCCGTGACGGTGCGCCACCACCTGGACATCCTGCGTGGTGAGGGCCTTGTCGCTGCACCCCTTGTACGCCGGCGCAAAGCGCCGGGCCGCCCGCAGCATGTGTATACGCTCACTGATGACGCGAGCGAGCACTTCCCCAAGAGTTATGATCATCTGGCGAGTATGATCCTGATTGAGTTGCGTTCGCTACTGTCGCCTGAGGAACTTGAGCAGATGATGGAGCGTATTGGCGAGCGCCTCGCGACCCAGGCTGATGTTCCTGAGGAAGCGGACTTCGAGGTCAGGCTCGTGAGTATCGTGGCGTACCTCAACGAGCGGGGCTATTTGGCCAGTTGGCAGATGCAGGAGGACGAGTACCTTCTCCACATTGCTAACTGCCCATTCGAGCAGGTAGCCATTCTCCACAACGAGGTCTGCACAGTCGACATGACTATGTTGACGTGCTTGCTGGGGAGCAAGCCTGAGCGTATCACCTGGGCTTCGCAGACTGACCGCCAGTGCACATACATCATTAGGTCCGAAGCCAACTAGTGCGGGCGGTTCTCGGGCTGGAGCTGCCGGGGCGTTGTCCGAATCCTCGCTCCCGGCCGAACGGCTCACGCGGATGAAGACGACTCTAGTCTATCCTGGCGTCGCCGGACGCGGATTCCGATCCCTGAAGCAGGGAATGGATGCCGGCTGGATCTCCCACGGATTGGCGTGCCTTAGTGCGGCTGCGAAGGCCGAGGGGTTCGCAGTCGACCTGATTGACCTTCGCGCTCTTTCGGGATGGGACCACTACCGCGACGTGCTGGCGGAGCGTAAGCCAGATGTGGTCGGCGTGACGATGATGAGCGTCGACTACAACCCGGGCAGCCGGGCCGTTGCCATCGCCAGGGAGGTCAGGCCCGACGTGGTGACGGTCATCGGAGGTCCTCACGTCACCATTGCCCTCGAGGACGCGCTGCGGATTCCGGACGTGGACTATCTGGTCACTCAGGAGGGGGAGGTGAACTTTCCTCGCCTCCTCGGCGCCATCGAACAAGGTGATCGTCCGGCTCACCGGGTGCTCCGCGGCGAGACCCCAGACCTCGAGGCGATTCCTTACGCCGATCGAGATCTTTTCCTCAATGAGTGGCGTAAGTGGGGCTATGACCTGGATTCTCCCGAGGTCCCGTTTGTCGATGAGCTGCCCGAGCCATTTGCGACAGTCATCGCGGG
>JAUVSX010000074.1 GCA_030596915.1 Chloroflexota bacterium
CGGGCTTCGTGCCAGTCGCGCTGGTGAACCCTAGAGCGCACGCTGACGGCGAGGATGCTGCCGTCCGGATCGCTCGCCTGCTGCGGGAAGCCGGCGGGGAGGAATGCCTGATCGTGCTGGCCGATGAGAACGCGACAGTCGATGCCCGCACCCGGCACGCCGGACGGGTCACACCGGAGATGGGCCTGAGCGATGATGCGTGGCGCACGTTCGCGGCAGGGGCGGATCGCGTGGCGCGCACGATCAGCGAGCAGACCGGGCTGCGGACGGTGTTCCACCACCACTGCGGCGGCTACGTCGAGACGCCGGCGGAAGTGGACAGGCTGATGGCTTCCACCAATCCCGAGCTGCTCGGGCTTTGCCTGGATACCGGACACTTCGCGTGGGGCGGAGGCGACCCACGGACAGCGTTGCGCCATTACGGAGAACGCATCTGGCACGTCCATTTCAAGGACGTTGACCCAACTGTGTGCGCGCGGTCTCGGGTCGAGGAATGGGGCTACTTCGAGGCCGTGAGGAATGGCGTCTTCTGCGAATTGGGACGGGGCCAGGTGGACTTCCCCGGCATAGCCGACGTGCTGTCGGTGCAAGGCTACGAGGGCTGGATCGTCGTCGAGCAGGATGTGCTACCGTCGATGGGCTCGCCCAAGGCTAGCGCCCAGCGCAATCGAGACTACCTGCGGACCATCGGGCTCAAGTCGGCAGGTATGCGCCGACGCGCCAGCCGACGCGCGACACCGCGATGGGACTAGACGCAGTGGCGCGGAGATGGCAAAGGCGCAGTGGAAGGGAATCTGCCCAACGCAGCGGCGCAGAATCGGAAAGAATGCAAAAGCCGGACGCTGCCTCGGTTGATCTAGAGGAACCGCGGCATAGGCAGCACCCCTTCGAGTAGCGGGTCACCCGTCTGCTCCATCCAGCCTCGCAGGCAGTCCCTCAGTTGCGCCTCCAGTTGCTCGTACCCGGCCTCGCCGGCGAGGTTGCGCTGCTCTAGCGGGTCAGCCTGCAGGTCGTACATCTCAGCCACTGGTCGCCGCTCGCGGCAGAGGTCCGGAACAGCGGCGAGGCAGTCCATCTCTCCATCGGCCGGGATCTCGTGGTGTCTCAGATCCCCGAAGTTGTGTATGTACTTGTGCGCGCTGGTACGGATACACCTCATCGGATCGTAGGCACAGTGATGGGTCTTCTCCGCATATACCGCCTCTCGGGGCTCGTACGGGGTCCCGCAGACCAGCGGCCAGAAGCTCCGACCCTGGATGGCGCCGAGGACGGGAAGGCGCAGGGCCTCGAGCAGCGTCGGCAGCAGATCCACGTTGCTCAGGAGATCATCTGCGATCGCACCCGCACGAATGACCCCTGGCCAGCGTAGAATCAGCGCAGTCTCTATACCCGGATCATAGAGCGTGCCTTTGGCACGAGGCATATCGATTCCGTGATCCGTTGTGAAGATCACCAGTGTGCGCTCCCGGAGGCCCGCCTGGTCCAGGGCTTCGAGCATCGCACCGACCGCCTCGTCCAGTTGCTGGACCAGGCGGGCGAACCCGGCCATCTGTTCGCGCACGATCTGATTGTCAGGAAGGTATGGTGGCGCCAAGACGCGATCTCTTGCACCGACCGGACGGGCGTCGAATGGCCGGTGAGGCTCGAACGTACCGACGCTCAAGAGGAAAGGTTCGTTTGGAGCGTGTGTCAGGAACTCGGTGACGGCATCCGCAAGCTGCACGGCCGGAGCGGGCTTCACGTAGCGCTCATAGCCCAGCGACTGGTGCTCCCCAGACGGCCGCTCGTGTTGGATCCCGAAGAGAGCGGTTTGATATCCGGCTTCTTTCAGGATCTGGGGCAGCGTCGCCTCCCCATCCGGCAGCCGCCAGCCCAGGTTCACCAGGCCTGCCAGGCCGTTCGAGTGAGGATACCGGCCTGTCATGATGGAACCCCTGCTCGGGCTGCACGAAGGAGCTGTGCAGAAGGCATTGCTGAAGCGCATACCCTGATTGGCCAGCTCATCCAGATGCGGCGTCGCGATGGGTTGCCGCCCATAGCACCCCAGATACCGGCCAAGGTCGTGGCAGACGATTAGGAGGACGTTCGGAAAGCATTCATCCATCAGTGCGTCCTTCTTCCAGAGCGGGGAGGGACTTGCGAGCCTTGCTGGAAGCCAGGTCCCGCGGCCGGTCGAAACAGTCCGCCCACGGGCGCGTCATCAGCAGGTCTCAGCGCAGTCCGCGGAACAGATCCCTCTCGATCCCCTCGAGCCAGCCAACCTCCGATCGGGCCAGAACATAGTGCTCGGATAGAAACCAGTCGCTCGTGAGCGTCTCTTCGACCGCTTCGGGCGAGCGCCAGTCTTCGCCGACCTGCGTGGCATGGCAAAACATTCCCTGGAGCTTGCGTCGGGCGTAATCGCCGACGTCGATAACCGTCGTGATCTCGCCCTCGGGGCGGCCGACGAAGGGGAACGGGACACCGTCCATCATCACGGCCGCCATCCCCTCCTCTGCCATCGACGCAACGTGCTTCTGAGACAGCGATCGGTAATACAGCTTGCTGACCTGGTGAGGTTCGCAGGAGCCGCTGAGTTGATCGGGGAAGCAGCTCGCGTCCGCCGCCAGTCCCACGGCTATGGTGGCCCAGCGATGCACGGCAATGTGGTCGTAGTGTCCATAGATCCCCTCCGGCCCAAACGTGAGCAGCACCTGAGGGCGGAACCCGCGGATCAAACGCACCAGTTTCCCCACCGCCTGCCCCTGGTGGACGATTGTCAGTTGGCCGTCTACGTAGTCTAGGAAGCGGGGCGGGTGGATGCCATACGCATCGCAGGCGCAGCGGAGTTCCTGCTCTCGCACGTAGGGCAGATTCGCGTTCGTGGCCAAGCCGGGCTCAGAGATCTCCCCGGCCTCTCCCCGCGTGGCCGTGACCAGGTGAACCTGGCAGCCCTCAGCGGCATATCTGGCCAGCGTGCCACCCGTACCGAAGGCCTCGTCGTCGGGATGGGCGAAGACTGCCATCAGGATCGGATCATTCACGTCAGTCGTCCTTTCTGCTGCTCTCTGTGTTCTGTCCCCCGCGCGAGCGGCGCCCCGCGAGCAGCCGGAGCCCGGAGAAGACTTGGCGGGCATTCTGGCCGCTGGCGTCAGAAGGTAGATCCAACCCCGGCCCCTGCGACTGAATACGCACTGCCCGTCTTCCCAGAGACAGTGCTATGCCAACGCGTGATCCAGGTCAGCGATCAGGTCGTCGGGATCCTCGAGCCCTACCGAGTAGCGAATCAGGCCATCCGGGATACCGGCGGATAGGCGCACGTCGGGCGGGAGTGATCCGTGCGTGGTCGTTGCGGGGTGGACGGCGACTGTCTGATTGGAGCCTAGTTGTGTGGCTTGGACTGCGACCTGCAACCTCTCAAGCACCCGCCAGGCCGCCTGCGTGCCGCCCTGAACCTCGAAAGAGAGGAGCGACGTGCCGCCGCCTCCCATCTGTTCGCGGGCGATGGCATGTTGAGGGTGAGAGGGCAGGCCAGGGAAACTCACCGCCAGCACGCGTGGGTCAGTCGCCAGGAATTCGGCCACGCGCTGCGCGCTAGAGATGAGGCGCGGCATACGCACGGCCAGCGTCTCTATGCCCAGGAGCGTCAGCCAGGCGTTGAAAGCGCTCATAGTTGGCCCGATGTAGTGGTGGTGCCCGGCCCGCAAGGGTTCGACAAAGTCACGTCGTCCGATCAGCGCGCCCCCCAGGGCAGCAGAATGGCCGGCAAGGTACTTGGTCGTTGAGTGCACCACGACATCCGCGCCGAGCCCGAGCGGGCGCAGGACGGCCGGGCTGGCGAGTGTGGAATCGACGACCAGCTTCAGGTCGTGCGCCCGAGCCAGCCGGGCGAGGCCCGTGACGTCCGCGACGAACAGGTCAGGATTGCTGGGCGTCTCAACGAACAGAAACCGGGTGCGAGGCGTGATCTGCGCGGCCCAAGCTCCCATTTCCTCCGGCCGGTCGACGTAGTGCGGCTCGAACCCCATTAGCCGGAGGGATATCTCGAACTGGTTGCGCGTGTTGCCGTACAGGCGGTTGGAGGTCACGAATTCGTCGCCAGGCTCCTCAAGCAAGCCCAAGATCGTCAAGAAGATCGCGGCCAGTCCCGAGGCAGTCGCCAGGCAGGCCTCGCCACCCTCGAGCGCGGCCAGACGCTCCTCCAGGACGGCATTGGTAGGGTTGATTGTGCGGGCGTAGGTATAGCCTGGACGCTCACCCGCGCAGATCTGCTGCGCCGCCTCGCCGCTATCGAAGGGGTAGGCCACGCCCATATGGATGGGTGGGAATAGGCCGCCGTCTCCGGCGTAGTCATATCCCGCGTGGAGTGCTTTGGTATCGAAGTGCAGGTCTCCCATAGGTCGACGCTCCCGTCAAACGGACAGTGTGAGGATGTGGAAAAAGCCCCAACAGGATGGTTGAGCAGGGCAGCGGCCCCACTCTAGGTGCGAGACGGCGCCAGTATAGGGAACGTGTCCCAGAACGGTCCCGCTCTGCCGCCTGGTCTCCTACCCAGCGACTTGCCGATGACTTGTTCCGCACCCTCCGTAGTGCCTCGCATTCTAGCAAGGTGACGTGTGCGGAGCAAGCTGACCCGCGCCGCGGGCCCGCCGGTGTAACGTGCTAGCCGGTTGCAGAGCTCGTGGCAACCGTTCTAGCCCCGTGCAATCCCGGGCCGAGGGTATCGAGCGCTAGGCCATCGACCGGACCCGCACCTCAATGTCGTCCTGATCCCCCAGCAGATCGACGAGTTCCTGCGTATCCGTGGCGCCGAAGTGGTAGGGGTAGAGCACCTTCGGCCGGATCACCTTGGCGGCATCCGCGACCATCTCGGGTGTCATCGTGTAAGGCAGGTTCATCGGCAGAAACGCTACGTCGATGTCGTGCAGCCTTGCCATCTCTGAGATGTTCTCGGTGTCCCCGGCCACATACACGCGCTTGTCGTCGAAGGTCATCACGTAGCCGTTGCCCGCACCCTTGGGATGATATGGCTCCCCACTCGCGCGCTTGTGAACGACGTTGTAGGCCGGCAGAGCCTCGATCACGATACCCTTGACCGACTGCACGTCCCCGTTGCGCATCACGAGACCACCCTCGATCTGCCGCGAGCAGGCCTCGGTAAGCACCATCACCGTCTCGCCGGTGCGCACCTGTGCAAGCGCGTCCAAGTCGAGGTGGTCCCCGTGCTCGTGCGTGATCAGGACGATGTCTGCCTTCGGCAGCTTTGAATAGTCCGCCACACGGCCGTACGGATCAACGTGGATCGTCATCTCGGCGAAGCTCATCATCAACGTTCCGTGACCCAGAAACGTGATCTCCAGGCCGCCAGCCGACGTCTTTATCACGTCCGTCTCGAACTGCCTATCAGAAGTCATGGCGCTTGATCCCTCCCTGGTGGAACTGTTGGCAATCAGCATACGATCAGTCTGCGGGCGCTTCCCGGAGGAGCTGAGGGGTCTGCGATCGCCACCGCTCGGGGGTGAACGGCCACTGCAATTGCGCGCAGATCACTTGCCAACGCTCCGATATCTCCGGTGCGAAAAGCAGGGGGATGTACCCCAGCCTGAGATAGGTCTTCAGGGCCGGCAGCCGGAAATCCTCAGAATAGAGATGGATAGGGTGGCAACCAGCCTCAAGGAACCGCGCGGTCACAGCGGCAGCGACGGCCAAGCCCAGTCCGTTGCCTGAATGCGACGGATCGCCGGCGAGCCAGCCCAGCTCGCCACCCGACGGGTACGCGTCCGAATAGATGGCCATGTTTGTGGCCACGATCACGCCACTCTCCTCGTGGACGGCCATGAACCAGCCGCCTGGCAGCATCCGCTCGACCCAAGGTTGCAGCTTCTCACCGTCCCATCCCGGCCAGCCGGCCAGCTCCATGACCTCGTAGAAGCGGACCTCGTCCCCCGGTTGATAGGTTCGCAACCGGTACGCTGAAGGCAGCCGAACTGACGGCGGATCGTGACGGCGGTGATCGGGCCACACCATCTGCAACTGTGTCTCGAACCACACATCAGCAGGGTACATCCACTGCAGATCCACAAGCTGGCGTACATGCAGCAGGTCGTGCACTTGCCACGAGGCCAATATGTCCCACGCGCTGATCGGTCCGAAGCCCGTCGTGCACGTCGCACCCCAGTCGGGCGAGGACAGCCCGTGCAGCCACGCCACCGATTCCTGTCGCGCTGAGAGGAAGCGTTGTATCGACTCTCCGAGGTCGCCATCATTGCACTTGCGCTGAGTTGCCCCGTCCCCGGGGGCGACGGTCGGGCAGGGCTGGTCAGGATGCCCGAACGCGCTGCCCAGCCGAGCGCGGAAGTTCGTGCTCTCTTCATCGACCAGGTGGTCGATCACCTCCAGCGTCGACCAGGTCGCTTCGTCGGGCTTCCAGCGGGCCTGCTCGTCCGAGGCGCCCTGCACCAGGCTGCGAATCGCCTCGGCGTTAGCGGCCATCTTCGTGAGCACACTCTCAAGGTCCATCCGTGTCCTCCGGCCCGCGCGGGCTCGCGGGCCTGATCGGCTGCACCTCGACCCCTGGAGCCCGTGCCCCACAACGCCACGAATCCCAAGCAGCTATCATAGGTGTGTCGAGTGCGATTTCACCGTAGCCGTTGCGCGTGGTATTATGCCCCCTAACTGGCGCCACTGGCAAGCTAGACCTTCACCCACGGAGAGAGGCAGTGATGCAAAGACCCAACATCCTGTTCATCCTTACAGACCAGCACACACCCCTGGTTCTCGGGTGCGGTGGCGACGCCATCGTGAGCACCCCCAACCTGGACAAGCTCGCCGCCGACGGCGTGACCTTCGGGCGAGCCTACTGCCAGAACCCGCTGTGTGTGCCCAGCCGCGCATCTCTGCTGACCGGGCAATACCCGCGCAGCATCGGCATCTATCAGAACAGGGACATCCTCGAACCCAACTCAATCACGTTCCCTCGCGTCCTGTCTGCCGGCGGCTACCGCACGTGCCTCATCGGAAAGGCACACTTCAACGGGGAGCAGTACCACGGCTACCAGCAGCGGCCCTACGGCGACTTCTACGGTCAGGCCCACCAGCCGGACCCAAGACGGCCGGGTCCCGATGATGAGTCCGGCCTCGGCGGCGGCATGCGCAACTCCGGACCGACGGGCATCCCACTGCCCGTCACCCAGACTGAGATATGCGTGGCCGAAGCCGCGAAGTGGCTGCAGACCCACGTCGCCCTGCACCGCGAGCAGCCCTTCTTGCTCAGCCTGCACTTCGACAAGCCGCACTTCCCGATGCGCTGCCCGAGCAAGTACTACGAGGCGTACGACGGCCGGATAGAGCCAGCCGTGATGCCGGGGAACGGCGCAGGGGCAGCCGTCCCGTTCGTCCGGATGGCCATCGAACGCTTTGGGGGCTTCGACAGAGAGACCGAGCGGCGCGCCCTGACCGCCTACTACGGCTGCATCGAGTGGGTCGATGACGCCGTCGGCCGCGTGCTGGAAGTCCTTGACTACCTCGGTCTTGCAGACGACACAGTCGTGATCTACTCGTCCGACCACGGAGAGCTTGGCGGCGCCCACGGGGCGTGGAACAAGACGCTGTTCTTCGAGGAAGCATCGCGCGTACCACTGATCACCAGGTGGCCTGGCAAGTTCGCGGCCGGCTCTCGCCCCACGGACCTCGTCGGGCTGGTCGACCTGTTCCCCACCCTATGCGAGTTGGCGGACGTACCCACGCCACCAATCTGCGAGGGCGAGAGTCTGCTGCCGGTGCTGGCGGGGGAAGGACCCCTGCGGCGCAGTGAGGTATTCTGTGAGAGCGCGTTCCTGGAGGACGCCCAGCATGCTGGCTGTATGATCCGCACCGGAAGATGGAAGTACGCCTACTACCTCGACGGCGCGGAAGAGCTCTACGACCTTGAGGCAGATCCAGGAGAGTGGAAGAACCTGGCGAAGGAGAGCGCGCACCGCTCCGTGGCGCGCGAGCTGCGGGAGAAGGTGATTGCCTTCTGGAGACCCGAAGAACAGCGCTCGCGCGTGGACGCCGCCCCGAAGGTGCGAAGGCAGAAACACTGGTACGAGTTCTCGAACCAGTTTGCCCTGGGCGAGGGCACGATCGTGGACGCGCGCCCCTAACAGTGGGGACGGCGCGACGTCACGGCCCGGGAGCGGAGCGCCCTGCGAACCGAATACTCGCACCACGACTGACCCGTGGGTGCGACCGACAAACTCCCCGGCCCCAAAGTCGCACCCCGTTCAATTCGGAGGCGAATCACTCTTGGAATCGATCGCAAGCCAGGGCACCGTCGCGCCCGCGTTGATGAGCGGTGATGTCTCCGCAAGATGGCTGTCCCCGGCTGCCTGCATCCACAAACACTGGGACGACCATGAGATCCGTCGGGCCCGCAGGCGCGCCCTGGGTGTTGCGATCATTGCGCCAAGGGTCGTCTATGACGCGCGCTGAGGAGATGGTCTCGTTCGAGCTCGCTCGTGTACGGGATGTCTGGGTCCGACTCCACTGCCGGTGGAACGGCGTCCTGCTCCACTCCCACCAGCGTGCCTGACTGCATGACACAGCCCAACCAGGCAGCCCAGTCCGAGTAGGCGATGAGGCCGACAGAAGCGCCCAGGAAGAACAGCAGCCCCTGCCTACGCCTCACGAAGTAGGCCACGGCCGAAAGCACGTAGGCGCTTCCGGCCACGATGCCAAGCAACGCGAGTGCGACAGGCAGTGCGCCGCCCGCAAGCGCCAGGTACCCGCCGGCAACCAGCCAGACGCCTGTCATGGCACCGGCTGCCAGGATCGCACTGAAGGTCTGCTCGAATCGGACCCTGCCAATCACGAGCAGAGCTTGAAGCACCGCGGCGGTGGGCATCCCGGTGCTGTCGACAAGCGTCGCTGCCAGACTCAGGGCGGGCGAGTCCCGACCCAGAAGAATGTGTAGCACCCAGGCCAAGGGAAGCATGAACACCATCTGGAGGACACTGGCTGCGTCGTTCACCATGCCGAAGGGCTGGATCCTCGTGAAGAAGAGGATGCCCGTAACGAAGCTTACGATTGTGGTAGCCGCGCTCAGGTAGGGCGACCAGGCGGCGATCTGAACTAGCTCCGATGTTGTCATCTCACAGCTTCTCCTTCGAGGCAACGCCTTCGGGACCTCCTGGTGTGCGGGCGCTGGCCGGTGTCCAGCATAGGGCAAGCACACCATTCACCGAGGCGAACGGCGCAGCTGCACGATGAGTGTGCCTATGCCGACTACTATGAGACCCGCGGCCTCCTTCGTGGTCACGTGCTCTCCGAGGAACACGACCGCAAGCACCGGTATCCAGACAAGCATCGTACCGTTGATGACGCTGGATTCGGTCGCTGAGAGGGTGCGCAACGTGCGATTCCAGAGCGTGAATGCAAAGGCGGTGTTCACGACCGCCAGCCAGGCAACGATGGCCCAACTCTGCGGCCCGAGCTTGGGCAGCCCCTGCACGGCAATCCCAGTTCCAAGCAAGATGACCGACCCGAAGCCCATACTGGCGGTGGTCACGACGAGCGGGTGCAAGTCGCGCGTACGGCTCACGTCCCTCCCCAGGATGGAGGCGGCGGCGTTGGCCAGCACCCCAACAGCGGCAATAGCAACGCCCACCAGTTGATTCCCCGGCAGTGCGATCGGATGGAGGTATATGGCGGCGCCAACGATCGTGAGCCCGGTGCCGAGCCACTGGGCAACAGATGGCCGTTCGCCGAGCCAGAAGATGCTCATCAGCGCGACCGTGACGCTGCTGAAGCTCCAGAGCAGGGTCACGGTGACAGCCGGCAGGATGGCCAGGGCGACGAAGCTCGCGCCCTGTGTGACCGCATAGAGGAGCACCCCGAGGGCGAAAAGGCGCACCCACGCTTGCTTGGGAATCGCTCGCAG
>JAUVSX010000453.1 GCA_030596915.1 Chloroflexota bacterium
GCGGCGACAGTCCCGCGAGGAGCGCGTCGACGTCGGCCGCCGGTGCGCTCACGTAGATGCTCTTCCCAGCCGCCTGAACCTTGCGCAGCATCGGCAGCCAGGCGACCGCGGAGGGGCTTCCGGCCCCAGGCACCCACTGGATCGCGTCGAGCTCCTCGATCTCCAACAGCGCATCGACGTGCCGCACGGCGCCCGGACCATCGCGGTGAACGCTCGACTGGTCGAGCATACAGCACTGGTGCTGGATGTCGGGAAGGCAAAACTCCTCGAAGTGGCGGGGCGAGACCAGCGCGCTGAAATCGCACTGCACGACGTCGTGTCCGCCTTGGGTGAACAGCCCCATCCAGTCCCCGACCCACTCTGAATGCTGGCCAAGGATCGAGCACATCTCACCGTAGCAATGGGTCCACACGTCATCGAGGATGAAGCGGGTCGCTGCCTTGACCGCTTCGGGGTTCTCGATGAGATCGAAGCACAGCTTCTCCGGCGAGCGCAGCAGGCTGACGATGTCGATGGCCACCTGGAAGTCGGGCATTCCCACCAGGTACCTGCCTGCGGCCCTTTCGCTGGCCGCTTCGGCCATACGCTTCGTGAGTTGCCACCAACGGTTCTCGCGGTCAAACGTCAGGGGGAAGGTGGACCAGTCCTTGATGATGCGCGGATACCAGACCGTATCCTCAACGATGCGGATATCCTCCGACAGGTACGCGGCCGTGTCGGAGCAGACGAGGCCCGGAACGTACGTGGGGACCGCCTCGGCGAGGTAGTGGGTGTTGCGGAAGGTCCGCTCCGACCGTTCGAGGACGTAGTCGACGTCGGTCTTGCGCGTGAGTGCGTCGACATCGTCCACCAGTGGCACGAAGCCATCTCGCCGGGCGAGCACCTGCAGGGCGCAGCGTCCGACACAGTCGCGCGCCCAGAAGGCGCGCATGCGTTCAGCGGCGTCGGCGAAATCGGGCTTGAACTCCACGGGGTGGCTCCTCTCCGCCGCGCCAGCGCCGGGACTAGCCCTTGACGCCGCTGATGACGATGCCCTGGATGAAGTAGCGCTGGGCGATGAAGAAGGTGATGAGCACCGGGATCATCGAGACCAACGTCATGGCCATCAGGCCCGGGATCTCTCGATTCATCCGGCCCTGGAAGAGCGTGAGGCCCAGCGCCACCGTGAACTTGTCGGTCGAGTTCAGGTAGATCAAGGGGTCGAAGAAGTTGTTCCAGTTCCAGGCGAAGTTGGAGATGGCCAGCACACCTAGGGCGGGCTTTGACATTGGCATGATAATCCGTCTGTAGATGCCCCACCAGCCACAGCCGTCGATGCGAGCCGCGTCGTCATACTCCGTGGGGATACTCGCGAAGAACTGGCGCAGGAAGAAGGTATCGTATCCCGCGGTCAGCCACTGTGGGATGATCAGCGGCCAGAAGGTGTTCGTCACGCCCAGCTTCGCCCACAGCAGGTAGGTAGGGATCAGGGTCACCTGGACCGGCAGCATCATCGTCGCCAACAGGATCACGAAATGGGTGTCGCGCCCCTTGAAAGGGATGCGGGCGAAGCCGAAGGCTACGAGCGACGTGGAGAGCAGGATGCCGACCAGGTTGACTCCGGTGATAATCATGGTGTTGCGGTACCAGATACCGAACGGCATAAACTGGAACGGCGTGATGTAATTCTCCCAAACCAGCTCGGGCGGGATCCAGACGATGGGCACCACACTCACCAGGTTCTTGGGCTTGAGGGAGGTCGAGACCATCCACAAGAAGGGCATCATGAACAGGAAAGCGCCGAAGATCAGTATCCCATACGCCAGAGCGCGGCTCAGCAGGTGGCCCGGGCGGAGCCTGCGCTTTCGCGGCACGAATTCGGGCTTGGTCTGTGCAATCGCGGTCATCCTTTCACCTCGCCCTCATAGAACACCCAGGCCTCGGAACTGCGCATAATCAGCATCGTGAATACCAACACGATCACGAACAGCGCCCAGGCGATAGCTGAGGCATACCCGAAGTGGAACTGTCTGAAGCCTTTGTTGTAGAGGTGCAGTACCATCGTCAGTGTGGCGTTGTTGGGCCCTCCCTGGGTCATCAGGTACGACTGGGAGAATATCTGCCAGGCGCCAATGAGATTCATCACCAGGTTGAAGAGAATGGTGGGTGTCAGCATCGGCACTGTGACTGCCCAGAAGGAGCGCCAGTGGCCCGCACCATCGATCTTGGCCGCCTCGTAGAGCGCGGTTGGGATGCCCTGCAAGCCTGCCAGATAGAGCAGCATGTTCCCACCGGCCGCCCACACGCCCATGATGATGAAGGCCGGCATGGCCCATTGCTGCGAGTAGATCCACTTCGGCCCCTGGATGCCGATCTTCGCCAACCCCACATTCATGATGCCGTAGCGCGGGTTGAACACGTACTGCCAGATGATCGCGACCGCCACTCCCGAGACAATCGAGGGGAGGTAATACATCAGGCGGCAGGAGCCCAACCCCTTTACCTTCTGATTGAGGAGCAACGCGATGAGCAGAGCGAAGACCGTGCTCAACGGCACGGCCAAGAAAGTGTAATAGGCCGTGTTGCGCAGCGCCTTCCAGAACAGGTCGTCGGCGAACATCTTCTGGTAGTTCTGCAACCCGACGAACTTGAACTCGGTGAGAAAGTCAGTCTTGAAGAAGCTGATCCCCAGCGACGCGATCATCGCGAAGCCGATCAACACAGCCAGGTTGATCATCCACGGCAACGTGAACAGGTAGCCCGCGATATTGTCCCTGGCTTGCTTGGAGAGATGAAACCGGCCGCGTCTGGACTCCAGCCCTGCCGCCGTCGCGCCGCCATTGATTGTGGAGTTCAAGAGCCCCTCCGGGGATATAGCGGTAGCGCCCCGCGGGGCGGGGCGCTACCGGTTGCGCACGTGCTATTCCTCCAGTTGCGACGCGTTGACCTGCTCGCAGATCTCGATGTAGTAGCTGGGGTCGGCCTCCCCCGTTTCGAAGACCAACTGGTTGGCCGGACCGATGATCTCCATCGCCTCGTTGTCCTTCTTGAAGAACCACACGTTGCCGCCGTACCCGGGCTCACTTAGGATCTCCGCGAGGACCTCGAGGTGCACATCCTGCAGCTCCTCGTACGAATCGCGCAGGATGTCGATGAACTTGGTGACGACGGATAGACGGGTCGGGATTGCCCCGACGATGGCGGCGACCACATTCTCCTGGAAGTACGTGCCGGAGAGGAACTTGATCACCTCCCAGGCGGCATCTTGCACCTCGCTTCCGTTCCAGATGGACCAGCCGTCGGCATCCACCAGGGTCTTATGGCCCGCCGGGCCCTTGGGCGGATGGGCGTAGTCCCACCTGAACGCGCCACCCACCTCGTCGACCGTGCGCGCC
>JAUVSX010000481.1 GCA_030596915.1 Chloroflexota bacterium
GAGGACGTCGGCCCACGAGGACGTGGGCTTGCCGCAATTGGGGCGGCGGTGCGCCTCTGTGTTCGTAGTAACGGCTTACGAGTATCGACAACATCGTCGGGCAATAGGTCGAGTACGGGACAGCGCTGGTCAGTGACACACATCGGTCCGACGCCCAGGGCTGAAGACCCTGGGCGCTCCGGTCTCTCCTGCGGAGAGGACGACGCCCCGTAAACGGGGTTAGCCGGATTCATCCGGCGCCGTTCGGTAGCCTTGGGCTTCAGCCCACGGCGAGGCCCACGCACAAGGCCAGCAACCCTACTACCCAATCAGTTTGTCAAAACCCATATGACGGGCTGTGCCGCTTGCCTGGCTGCGGGCGTCGCGGAATCCTGGGGTACGCGCGCGACAGGCCGGGCACTCAGCACCAAGCGTTGATCGGGCGCATCTCGCCGGCCGGCCGGTTGTTGCACGCAGCAGCGGATCGGTTGGCTGTGCCGTGTGCTGGACAAGCAAGTGAGCCGATGGCATAATCACTGAGGCTTACGTGCCGGCCTGTGAAGGAAGCGCACCTGGACACCGAGCTGGGCGCTATGTGGACAGGTGACGGGTCAATGCTGTGGCCGCCCGTAGAGGTCGCGGCGCGAACGCAAGCCCTGGAGGTTTACCCGATGATCGGAACGCACACCCAACTGCCGCGCGTGCTGCCAATGCGCGAGCGCGCCCGCGTCGTCAACGAGATCCTTGAAAGGCGCCTCGAGACCATCCTCCCCAAAGCCATGCAGGAAACCGAATTCGATATGTGGCTGGTGATCTGCCAGGAGGATGATCTGGATCCCGTCTTCAGAACGCTGGTCCCGATGGACACGTGGTGCCCGATCCTACAGGTGCTGGTCTTCTACGACCGTGGAGATGGGGCAGGGACAGAGCGCATCAATCTCTCGATGACGCGCACAGGAGGGCTATACGATACGCCGTGGGGCGGCCGACACCACGAGGAGCAGTGGCCTCTGCTGAGGAGTATCATTGAGGAGCGAAATCCCAAGAGGATCGGCATCAACGTCGGTTCAGTTCAGTGGGCTGCAGGTGGCCTTACTCATAACCTCTACAACCAGCTCGTCCAGGCACTTCCCGACCGGTACGTGGAGCGCCTCGCCTCAGCCGAGCCGCTCGCCACCCGCTGGCTCGCCACGTTGACGAGCGAACAGATTGTACACTTCGACCACATCGTCCGAATCTCTCGCGCACTCATCGCGGAGTGCTACAGTCGCAGTGTCATCGTGCCTGGCGTGACGACAGCCGAAGACGTCCAGTGGCACTACTGGCAACGTTGCTCAGACCTGGGGATCGAGCAGGCCTTCAAGCCACATTTCAACATCCTGCGTAGCGATCAGAACCGGCGCTCGTTCGGCGCCGACGATCAAGTCATCCGGCCTGGTGACCTGATCCACTGTGATGTGGGAATCCACTACCTGCGGCTCAACAGCGATCACCAGCAGATGGCATACGTCCTGCGGCCAGGGGAGGCAGCCGCTCCGGCGGGAGCCCGACACCTGATGGCTGAGGCCAATCGGCTGCAAGAGATATTCATGTCCGAGTTCGCGTGCGGACTGAGCGGCAATGAGCTTCTGGCGAGAATCCTCGCTCGGGCCAGGCGCGAAGGCGTACCCAACCCAAAGGTGTACTCACATTCGCTTGGACTGCTTCTGCACGAGCCAGGGCCTCTGATCGGGCTACCCTGGGAGCAGGAACGGTGCGGCGGCCGGGGCGATGTCCGGCTCGAGTATGGAAACTGCTTCACGATGGAGCTCTCCGTGCGCGGCTCGCTGCCCGAGTGGGACGGTCAATAGATTACATTAGCGCTTGAGGAAGATGTGTCGTTCACTGACCGCGGCTGTGCTCCGATTGGCGGCCGGCAGACGGAGTTCTATCTTGTCTAGTCTCGATTTCGGGGAGCGGACCTCATAGGGTCTCCGGGCGGTGGTGGGTGTCTGGCTATGGCTAGCGAATCGCGACGGGCCATTGGCACGCTGAACGAGAAGCCGCTACATGCTGCGCTCAAGGTCTGGTACGCTCGCGCCGGCGATCAGTTGGAGGTGGTGATCGACGGCTACGTCGTGGACATCGTGCGCGGCGACGAGCTTATCGAGATTCAGACGGGCAACTTCGCGGGCATTGCGCGCAAGATGCTCGCGCTGGTGGAGCGCTACCGAGTGCGGCTCGTACTCCCGATAGCGCGCGAGAAGTGGATCGTCAAACTGGCGCCGGATGGTGAGACACAACTCAGTCGCCGCAAGTCACCCAAGCGAGGAGCATTCGAGGACGTTTTCCACGAGCTGGTGAGCTTCCCCGAGCTACTTGCCAATCCTGACTTCTCTGTCGAGGTGCTATTGACCCAGGAGGATGAGATCCGTCGCTACGATGGCTCCCGCGCGTGGCGCCGGCATGGTTGGGTGGTATACGAAAGAAGGCTGATTAGCGTGGTGGATCGCAGGCTTCTGGATTCGCCCGCTGACGCCAGTGCGCTTCTACCCACGGCCCTGGCCGAGCCGTTTACGACGGCTGACCTGGCGCGCGCCCTCGCCAGGCCACGCCGGCTTGCCCAGAGGATGGCCTACTGCCTGCGCAGGATGGGCATCATCGAGTCTGCCGGTAAGCGCAGGAACGCGATCCTGTACGTGCGCGCGGGGCCGGCGCAGCAGGTCAGAGCGGCATAGCCAGGACGGCGTTCGCTTTCCCCACGCGCGCGCCGCCGCCGCTAGGTGAATCTCTCCAGGTGCGCGGTCCAGCCTTCGACGACGCGCGGTTCGGGCCCCTCATGGTCTAGGCGCAGCCCGAACACGGCGCCCATCCGGCGGAGGGCCTGCTGAGCCGCGAGGACGCCTTGTCCTGCGGCCGCACCTGCCAGTATCTCCTCGGCCAGCTCCCGTTGAACGGCTATGGCAGCGGGCGTATCGAGGTCGCAGTCCATCACGTTGGTGAAAGGAGACAGCGCCCCTGACGGATCCAACACTCCGCCATCACCTCCCATCGCCAGCGCGGCTTCCCGCCGCACTTGC
>JAUVSX010000426.1 GCA_030596915.1 Chloroflexota bacterium
TCCCTGTCAGGGAGCCGACGACACCATTCGTGAACCGCATGTTGAATTGCGCAGTCGACCAGAGTTGCCGGCCGGGCGCCTTGGCGCCAAAACAGTGGACGGCCTCGACGTCGCCGCAGAAGTAGCGCATCACGTCGACGGTGTGAGGGTGGAGCGCCTTGATGTGGAAGAACCCTGAGCTTTCGCGGGGATTCTTGATCCACATACTCATATTGATGAAGAGCAGGTGGCCCAAGCACCCCTCTGTCACCCACTGCTTGGCAAGCCGCGCCGCGGGCGTGAAGCGGTGGTTAAGGTTGACGCCGAAACAGACGCCCTTCTCACGCGCCTTGGCCACCATCGCCTCGCCCTGCGCGATCTCATTGGAGATGGGCTTCTCACAAAGCACGTGGCATCCCGCCTCCAGGGCCTGCATCGTCGGCGTGTAGTGCTCGCTGCCGTACTCGTAGCCGCCCGTTGCCACGCTGCACACGTCCGGGGCAACACGGCCGAGCATGCGCTGGGCATCGTAGAACGCGGGGACACCAAGGCGGGCGGCGGATGCGTCGGCGCGGTCGGCTCGCAGGTCGCACACACCCACCAGCTCGGCGAGGGGATCCTCCTGGTAGATGTCCGCGTGACGATTTCCGATCACCCCCTGGCCTATCACACACACTCTCAGCATCTACAATCCTCTCCGTTGTGGCGCAGACAGGTCTCGGGGCCATCCACTCGGGATGGCCCCGCTCCTGGCAGACTGGTTGCCCGCTAGACGTCCGACAGCGTCACAACCTGGCCCGTCTCCCAGGATTCGATGATCCCCTCGATGATCGTCTGCACCTTGAGGGCATCGGCGCCCGAGGCGTCGATCTGATCTGGTTCTACCTGCTGGATGTTCTGCTCGACCCACCTGCCGATGCGGCTGCCGAACGTCTCGCCGAAGTTCAGCATGCCGCCGAGGTAATCGTACGTTTCCGTCAGGCGCGAGCGGCGCGGGTACCATTCCAGATGCTCGCACGCATCGCGCAAGATGAAGCGGCCGTCTGAGCCGAGGACCTCGAGCGTCTCAGGGCCGAAGCTGCCGCTGGGGAAGTCGCCATCGTAGCTACCCCTCAGGTGGCCGATGATGCCGTTCTCATACAGGATGTTCGCCTGTACGTTGGACCAGATCGCACGCCCCTTGCCCTTCTTGAAGAAGGCCTGGACCTTCTCCGCCTCGCCTGCGAAGTAGCGCATCACGTCGAGCGAATGCGGGTGCAGCGCACGGATGTGGAACCAGGGCGAGCTCTCGTTGGGGTTGTTGATCCGCATAGTCATGTTGATCATGTTGATCTCCCCCAACCTGCCGGCCTCGACCCCCTCCTTCGCCCGCAGCGCAGCCGGCGTGAACCGGTGGTTCAGGTTGACGCCATAGCGCAGGCCCTTCTCCTTCGCCAGCGCAACCATCTCCCGAGCCTTGTCGAGTGCGTTCGAGATAGGCTTCTCGCCGAGCACCGGAAGCCCCCCCTCCAGGAGCTCCATCGTGGCTCCGTAGTGGTCGCCGCCGTTCTCCACGCCCGCTGTGCACATACTCGCAGCGTCAATCTCCACACCACTGGCAAGCAGATCCTTGATGGCGTAGAAAGCTGGGCAGCCGTAGGCTTCCGCTGCCTTGTCCGCCTTCTCCTCAATGATGTCGCAGACCGCAACGAGCTCAACCTGCGGGTGCGCGCTGTAGACGCGCGCGTGGACATTGCCGATGTTTCCCATTCCTACTATGGCTACCCTCAATGACACGTCGCTACCTCCTACTGATCTACAGACCCTGCCTGTATCGACTGGCGAAAGCGCCTGATGTAGCCACTCCCGAATCCAGGTGGGAGCGCTGCCAAACTCGGAACCTACTCCTCAGAGGCCTCCCCCTCCCCGGCATCGCCGGCCTCCTGCTGCAAGCGCGCCTGCAGGCGAATGGCCTGAGTGATGTCGCCAATGTGGAGGGTGTCGTATGCCTGTTGCGAGGAGGTGAACGAACCTAACCCCTCGGTCCCGTGCCAGTCTCCCTGGGTCATTATCGGGTCAGTCTTGCCGGTTTCCTTCTCCCGCTTCGCGATCCAGGCTTCCATCCGAGCCTTGAGCAGAGCAACTACGTCGGGGTGACTCTCGGCCAGGTTGCCGTTCTCGTCCGGATCCTGTATCAGATTGTATAGCTCCACTGCCGGCTTGAAGTGGAAGTCGGGCTCAAGCGCGACGATCAGCTTCCACTCTGGGGTCCGCCACCCGTGCTTGCGCATCCACGCGCACTCGGTGATGTAGAACTCGCTCTCGTGGGACGCCACCTCTCCCCTGACCATCGGCATCAGGCTGCGGCCGTCGAAGGAGATATGGTCAGCCTCGATACCAGCGAGCTCCAAGAGCGTGGGAACCACATCCTTGTGCTGGCAGTACCCGGAGACCCGCCTGCCAGCGGGCACCCTACGAGGATAGCGAATGATGAGGGGGACGTGAAGTGTCACGTCGTAGATCCCGTGATGATCGAAGTAGCACTCGTGGTCGTAGAGCGTCTCCCCGTGGTCGGAGTTGATCACCACGATCGTCCGGTCCAGGATCCCCTTCGCCTCCAGCGCGTTGATCAGCGTCTGGATGCACGCATCCATATAGGCAACCGCCCCGTCGTACTGGGCGATGACGTAGTCCTTGTCCGTGATGCCAGGCGGCATCCAACTAGCGAAGAAATCACAGAAGGGCTTGAACGCCTTTACCGGTTCCATCGACTTGTTGCGCGGGTCGAGCTCATCCCCGTGATAGAACATGCGCTCGTACGGTTCGGGAGGAAGGTACGGGGCGTGGGGGTCCATGTGCCGCAGGAAGAGCAGGAAGGGCTGCTTGAGCGCCGCCAGCCGGTCCAGCTCTGGGATAGCGACCTCGTTGAGGTTCTGGCCTTTCGGGCTGCGGCCCACATCCCAGGCGCCCCATGCCGCGTAGTCGAGGTAGGTGTCGAACCCCCTGGCTGCAGGATTACCTGTGAACCCCACGCACGTCGTATTGTAGCCGACCTCTCTGAGCAATTCGGGCAGCGACGTGACGTCCGCCGTCATCTGACCCTTGTGCCGTAGCGCGACCACTTGAGTGCTGAAGACGTCCATTCCCGTCAGCATCGAAGCGTACGCGCTCGACGTGGGGATGTAGGGACTGTAGTACCGTTCGAAAAGACTGCCCTCCTTGGCGATCCGATCCATATGGGGAGTCGTCAGCCGAGGGTATCCGTAGCAGCTCATGTGGTCGGCCAACAGGGAATCGATCCCCACGAACAGGATATTGGGAGGACGCTTGAGCCGGGCGCCGACTGCCAGGATGCCTCCTAGCTGATATCGGGGCCACGCAAGACGGACTGCAAACAGGCGACAGCCTGCGACCACGTTGGGTCAAGCAGTCCCCAAGGTGCCGCTTGGGATTATAGCACGGGCGACGGTTCTGCGGAAACAGCGCGTGCCGGGAAGCAATGGCCCCAGAGTGGCGCCGCAGGACAGCGCACGATGAATCGGCGCGGCGACGCGGGATCTGTGATCGCCAGGTCTCGACGTGCGGTGGCATAGCCTAGCGATCGGGCTCCCCCACCAGGTAGTCCACTAGCGTGGCGTGGTGCAAGAAGTCAGTGATGATCAGATCGGCGCCA
>JAUVSX010000094.1 GCA_030596915.1 Chloroflexota bacterium
GAAGGTGGGATTGGTTGGCAGCCCGTTCTTGAAGTGGAACTCGCGCATGCGGGCCGGCCGCGGCATACCGCGCCTTCGCTCCCCCCGCTTACTTGCGTCGTTCATCACCCGTCGCCTTCTCGTCTGTGGACACGCTCGCGCCGGTGACGTTTTCGAATGAGTGACCAAGTTCCTGAGTGCTGTTTGCGTGAGTGAATGCGAGTTCTTGATGTCTGATACCCTTTATGGTATAGTAGCAGCACCCAAGGCGCTACCGGCCGAAGGTTCACCTTGGGTGGAGGAATCGGGCGGTGAAACGTCAAGCGATCGCCATTGGTTTGGCCGTTCTCGGGCTGATTCTATTCGCCTTCATCATGGCCACGGTGGCTGCCCCTGAGGGTAGTCCTCTGCTCCAGTCGACGGAGGAAAAGGAGCCGAACAACGACTTCTCGCAGGCCAATCCCGTGGCCGTTCCCGGCTTCATTCGCGGCGCCATCTCCAACACCAACTACTCCCACCCTGACCTGGACATCCAGGACTACTTCTCGCTGACCACAGTTAGCGGGCAGAGATACCAGGCCAGCCTCAATGTCATCCAGAATCCGGGCTCGATGCTGGTGCGCATGCGATTGTATAACGGGAGCTACAATCTCATTGCAACCAGTCTCTCGTCGGCCAGCGCCGCTGCCCTGGAATGGACGGCTTTCGAGTCGCTTCACTACATCCGCGTCGAGGCGCTCTCGGTTGCCACCAGCACCGTCCTCATCGCCAACTACCAACTGGATGTGGACGAGCTGGCAGGCACCCCGACGCCGACCAACACGCCCTATCCGGGCGCCGATGCATATGAGCCGAACGACAGCCTTGCCGAGGCGTATGAACTACCGATCGCCACGTCATCCATCGCCTCGTTGGCCAACTTCTATCCCCCGGGCGATGAGGATTGGTATTCCTTCTACGTGAAGACTGGCCGCTATTACCAGGCGAACACCAGCAACCTGGTTGGGGTGGACACCCACATCGAGGTCTACAAGCAGGACGGGACTCTGGTCACGTCGGATAACGACGGTGGTGGGGGGTTCGCCAGTAGAGCTCAGTGGAAAGCGACCTACGACGGTCGCTACTTCGTCCGCGTCACCAACCTCGTTGGCAGCGGCGCTTCAGATACCTACGATCTCACGGTAGGGGAGGTGGCCGCGCCGCCCACAGCAACCCCGACGCCGGTCCCACCCTCTCGTGGCCAGATCGACAGGTGCGAGGACAACGGGACCTTCGACAGCGCGTGCACCATCGCCGCGAACAACGCCGAGGTCTTCAACTTCGTCTCGCCACATTCCGGCCCTGACAACGACTACTACAGGGTATGGATGAAGCCGGGCGCAGTCTACAACTGCCGGACATCCAACCTCGATCCCGGCGTCGACCCCAATATGATCGTCTACGACCACAATCGGAACGCGATCGGCGGAAACGACGACGTGACCCCAGGCGATCTCAACGCCGCCTTCAGTGTCTATGCCACCTACGACGGCTGGCTCTATCTTCTGATCGGGTACGGCGATCGCACGCCGTCTGACGTCGCGAACAGCAACTACACGTTGAACTGCGCCACGAGCCGGCCCGGCGCCCCCACGCCGACGAGCGCGGCAGCGACCGCGCCCGATGCGACTCCCAAGCCTGGCCCCGTCGCCACGCCCACGCCACCCCCACCTCCCACTGCGCTACCTGCGCCGGAACTGACCGTTCGCCTGTTGGCCACTCCCGGGCCGGAACCGTTGACGACACCGGCCCCCAGGTTTGTGCAGATTGCCGTGGTCGTCTACTACGACGCCGACGGCGACCGGCAGGTAGGCGCAGGCGAGGGCATCAGCGGCATATCGGTGCAGGCGTTCGGCGCTTCGACGAATCAGCTCCTGGCAGAGGGATTCACCGACGACCGCGGCTACCTCGAGTTCACTGTGGCGGCGCTGGGCCCTGTGAGAGTGAGCATACCCTACCTCGGTTTCAGCCAACTCGTGGCTGGCGAGGGGGGAACAATCTATGTACGCGTGGAACCCGTGGTAATCGTAGGTGGAGCCGAATAACTCGATGAGCGCGACTCCACCCAGGCCAGGAGCAACGAGCGCACCCAGAGGCGTGTCGGTTAGGGGCCGTCGGTGGCTGGCAGTTCCGACGCTCGGAGGCGCCTGCCTGCTACTGAACGCCATCGCACTGGTCATCTACCTCCTCGTGCAAGGGAGCCCCCTGGGAGGGAGCCGCAACTCTGGCATGTCCGCCGAGGTCACCAAACTCCCGCCCATTCCCTCGATTGCCCCGGACGAGGTGGCCCCAGGCTCGATCGAAGGCTGTGAAACGACCATCAGCAGCGGTGTAGCTGAGACCACTGCTTCGCCCCCCGTCACGTTGACGGTGGGGACTGGTGCACTCCCCGTTGTGCCCGTCGGGATGTTTGAGGGAGAGTGGGAGTTTCCTGAGAACCGCGCCGGGGCCGCGGCCTGGCTGTGTGGGACGGTCGTCAACTACGTGATGGAAGTGCAGCCCACGGAGGAGAACGCAGCGCTCCTGGGTGACCTCTCGCCGGGGGATCCGATGACTGTGATCCTCGCGAGCGGCACGGAGCTTCTCTTCCGCTTCGCAGAACGGCGAGAGGCAGGGCCGGGCGACGCGAGCGTGCTCGCACAGACTCAGCCCCGATTGACCGTGGTATCTCGGGGACAGGGGGGCGTGTGGCAGGTCTCAGTCGCCGACTACGTGGCGGAGCGCGAACCTGAGAGGCCCCCCGTCACCGCCCTCGCCAAAATCGAGGAGCCGGTGCGTGTGGACGACCTGCTTGTTCTCGTAACTGAGGGGCACGTGGCGCCTACCGAGACCGATGTGGAAGCCGGGATGATGGTGTATATGGTTGAATACGCCATCGAGAACGTGGGAACGGACCCGGTGCGGACCGACTGGGTCTCCACGCAACTGCAGGACGGCGCCGGGAACCGCTATCTCATGTCACCGGCCGCCAGCGCCCTTGGCACGTTTGGCCCGCTGCTCGGCGGAGAGCTAAAGCCCGGCACCATTGTGCGAGCCTCGGCAGGCTACATCGTCCCGGTGAAGCTTGCGGGCCCGGCACTTATCTGGACCTTCTGGCCGCACACTGGCTCGAGCTCTCGGGCGAACGTGATCATCCCCCACGAGACGACAGGACGGCCGATTTCGCCCGATCAATACAGCGTCGCGATTACCGACGTGTTCCTCAATCTCAGGGGCGATGTCCTGCACATCCAGGGAGAGATTCGGAACACCGGGGAAAACCCACTCACTGTGGGACTGAGTGATATCACCCTCACGTCCAGTGCTGGCTTGTCCGATCTACTCCTCGCGGCCCCGCCGTTGCCCTGGACCGTACAGCCAGGGCAGACGCAGGTGATCGAGCTTCAGTACTCGACGCCCGCTGCCTCCGCCGCGCTCCTGACCATCTTGGGATACTCGTTCGAGATCCAGGGGCTGAGATAGCTACCCCGCAGCGCTCAGAAGGGCACGTGCCCGCTCGGCATCCTCGAGCACCTGTCTCCGTGAAGCACCTCTGCTGAGCAAGCGCCCTCCGCCCCGCAGACTGGCGATGAAATCGAGTGCCAGCCTCTGGCCCTGAGGGATCTCCTTCACGTCCAGCAGGAAGACCTCAACGCCGTGTAGACGGTTGGGGCCGGGGTCAGCCTCCTCCACGTAGCCGACTGCCGGCAGTCGGCCGAGGTCGGCAGTGTGTGCCAGGCCTGCATATGCCCCTTCGGCGGGCATCAGCCGGTTGGCGGAGACAGCGAGGGTGGCAACCGGCAGGCCGGTCACGCGCGCAAGTCTGCCACCGTGGGCAACGGTGCCCGCGAGCCGGTAGGGACGTCCAAGGCAGCTCGTCGCCCAGGAGAGTTCGCCTGCCCGCAGCGCAGCCCGAATGCGGCTGCTGCTGACCCAGGTACCCTCGCACACCATAGGCTCCACCACGCGAACGACGAACCCCATCTGATCTCCCAGGCGGGTGAGGTACGGGACATCTCCTTCCCTCTGGTAGCCCAGGGCGAAACCGGGGCCGGCCCACAGCTCGACCATATCGAGATGGGTGACGAGCAGGGAGGCGAATTCCGCCGCCCCGATGCGGGCAGTGGCCGGCGTGAACGAGGGCACAACCAGGATGTCGATCCCCAGCGTGGCTAGGACTTCGGCGCGCTCATCCACCGTTGTCAGAAGCGGGGGCGGCTCGTGACCCATCGCAGTGGCCGGGTGCGGGTCGAATGTGTCGGCGGCAGCAACCCGGCCCGCGGCATGAGCGGCTGTCACCATCCCGACGATAAGCTGTTGGTGACCACAGTGGACGCCGTCGAAAACGCCAATGGTGACGGATGCGGGAAGGGCCGGGTGTGCCTGAACGAGGTCACGGACGATGCGCATCTGTTACGGTTGCGGGGAACAGAATACCTTGTGGGGGCGTAGAACATTCGCCGCCCGATCGTGGTTCACGATCGCCAGCAGGGTCCCATCCGGCCCTCGGGCACACGCCAGGGCTGCCCCTTCGCCCGGCGGGCCGCCGCGGGTCCCGTCCTCCCCCCCCACCTGCGTGGGGCGGTTCTGCATCGGATGCTCATCCCCACCAGGAGCCAGGGGCCCGCCCTGGGCAGCATCCGCGGGAACCGTCTGTCCCATACACAGACGCCGCGCCTGGTCTGCGCCCAGTCGCCACGTCGGGAAACCCGACAGAGCCGCATCTATTGGGAGAAGATGGTCACACCAGCGGCCTTCAGAAGCTACGACAGCAAGCTCCTCCAGCGTGATGGCGTCCTCCAGAAGAAAACTGCCGCTCGCCTCCCGAGTGAGAGCCGCCAGATGCGCCCCGCAGCCCATCGCCTGCCCCAGGTCGTGTGCCAACGCTCTCACGTACGTCCCCGGCGAGCACGTGACTTCAAGCAGGGCGTCCGGGGCCTCCCAGGCAATCAAGTCTAGGCGGAATATCTCCACAGGCCGGGGCTGACGAGTCACTTCGATACCCCTACGCGCAAGTCGGTACAGCGGCACGCCTCGGTGCTTGACCGCCGAGTACATCGGCGGTACCTGCAGGATTTTGCCGCGGAATGGCGCCAGCGCCGCCTCGATCTGGGCACGAGTGACGTCAACCGGCGATTCTGAAACGGCGTCTCCCTCCGCGTCGAAGGTACTGGTGGCTACCCCCAGCCGGACACGCGCGGCGTACACCTTCCGCGTGGCGACGAGGTACTCGGCCACCCGCGTAGCCTTCCCCACGCACACCAATAGCACGCCGGTTGCCAATGGATCAAGCGTGCCGGCGTGGCCCACGCGGCGCACGCCAGCCAGCGTGCGCACGCGACGAACAACGTCGTGGGATGTTGGGCCGAGGGGCTTATTGAGGTTGAGAATCCCGTCCGGCATAGGTCAGACGCTGCCTGGCTAGATTGGCCTGGAGCACGGCTAGCACCTGCTCCTGGACCTCTTCCAGGGACCCCTGAAGAGCACATCCGGCGGCCATGGCGTGCCCACCGCCGCCGAACCGCAGAGCCACCTGGGCGACATCGAACCCGGGGGCAGCGCGCAGCCCGACCTCAACCCGACCGCGCTCACGCTCAACAAACACAGCGGCCGCGTCAGTGCCCTCTGCGCTGATCAGGAAGCTCGCCAGGCCCGCGTTGCCCGTCGCCCGTGACAGGTCCAGCGGGATCACGGCCCAGATCACGCGCTCGTCAATCTGGGCTGTAGCCAGAGCTGCTCCCCACAGACGCATCGCCGAGACGCTGCGGCGATCCAGTGCCTGCTGGGTGATCACACGGAGCGAGGCTCCCGCTCTCATCAGACGCAGCGCCACCTCCATCGTTTCGATCGTAACGTTGCTCGTCCGGAAGCCGCGCGTGTCTGTGACGATGCCCGTCAGTAGGCACATCGCGAGGTCTTTATCTAGCGGGATGGTCATTGCCTCCAGCAGTCGGAACACTATCTCGGCCGTCGACGAGGCAAGCGCATCGACCAGGTTGACGGTGCCGAATCCCAGGTTGGTCACGTGATGGTCGATGTTGATGAGAGGGATGTCACCGGCAGGGGAGAGATGCGGAAAGTGTCCAACTCGACTCCACTCGGAGCAATCCAGAGAGATCACCAGGTCGCAAGGCCCGTCGACCCGCTGGACGATCAGTTCGGAACCGGGCACGAAGCCCAGATCAGAGGGAACGGGATCAGCGCAGGCCAGCACCGGCTGCCTGCCCAAGTGGTGTAGGGCTCGGCCCAAGCCTGTCAGGCTGCCGATGGCGTCGCCATCGGGGTCAACATGACAAAGCAGTACAGGATAGCAACTCGACCGAATAAGCTGGCTAGCTTGCTGCAGCGTCGGGTTCTTCCCCGTCAGGAAGCTCAAGTCCGTCGATGATGCTGGAGCTGTGTTCACCGTATTCAAGGGACGGGTCGTAGTGGAAGACTAGCTTCGGAATGTTGCGTATCCGAAGCCCATGCCCAACCTCGCGCCGCAGCCAGCCTTGCGCGTTCTCTAGCCCAGCGAGAGCCTCCGCCCGGTCCTCGTCCCCGCCAAGCACACTGAAATGCACGTCGGCGCGAAGGGTATCTGGCGTGACCTCAACGCCGGTAATCGTGACCATCGCCAGCCGCGGGTCTCCGGCCTTCTCCCTCAGAAGAGTCGTGAGGCGCGTCTGTATCATCCTTGAGACCCGGTGCTGGTATCGCTTGCTCACCGACTGCCCCCGTCTTCCCTACTCAGCCTCTTCCAGCTCTTTCACGTAAAGCTGGATTATGTCACCGACTTCGAAGTTGCGGAAGTCTACCAGTCCCATACCGCACTCGAAACCCGACCGCACCTCGCGTACGTCCTGGTCGAAGCGCTTGAGGGAGGCAACGTGGCCATCATAGAGCTGCTCGCCCCTGCGCAGTACGCGCGCCCTAGCATTCCTGCGTGCTACTCCCGTGCGAATTCGGCATCCGGCTATGGCGCCAACTCTCGGGATGTTGAAGGTGGCCAGTATCTCAGCTTCACCTATGACGACGTCCCTGTAGACTGGCTCAAGGAGGCCCTTCAGAGCCTTGTCCACCTCATCCACCAACTTGTAGATGACATCATACGTCCGGATATCGACTCCCCCGGTCTCAGCATGGCGCCGGCCGGCCGTGTCTGGACGCACCTGGAACCCAACGATGATCGCCCGTGAGGCGATAGCCAGGTTGACATCGGACTCGGTGATATTCCCTGCCGCGGCGTGTATCAGGTTGACCTTCAGATCCTCGTCCCCCAGCCCCTCCAGGGAGCCGACGATTGGCTCGATTGAGCCCTGAACGTCCGTCTTTACGATCAGGTTCAATTCCTTCGTCTGTCCGGCCTGGATGCGGCTAGAGAAGTCGTCGAGTGTGAAAGCCCTCGTCGGCGCCACAGACCTGGCCGCGAGCTCATCCTCACGCATGGCAACCATCGCTCGTCCAGTACGGGTGTCTGCCACAACCTGAAACATCCGACCCGCCTCGGGCACGCCGGAGAGGCCCAGGATCATCACTGGCGTCGACGGGCCTGCCTCTTCGATTGATTGCTTCGAAGGAGTGAGCATCCTGCGGACGCGCCCGGACACTAAGCCAGTCACGACAACGTCACCTGTGCGCAGCGTACCATTCTGCACCAGGAGCGTTGCAGTTGCGCCAAGGGTTCGCTCCAATCGCCCCTCCAGAACTGAGCCCACCGCAGTCCGGTCTGGGTTCGCGACGATTTCCGTCGAATCAGCGACGAGCACGACTGCTTCAAGCAGGTCGTCCAAACCCATCTTGGTCCTCGCGGACACGGGGACGCACAGCGTCGTGCCCCCCCAGTCGTCAGGAACCAGCCCCCGGTCGGCCAGTTCCTGCTTCACGCGCTCGGTCTGGGCTCTATCCAAGTCCATCTTGTTGAGAGCGACGATGATCGGAACTTGAGCAGCCCGGGCGTGGTTGATCGCCTCGACTGTCTGAGGCATAACGCCATCATCGGCGGCGACGACGAGAACCGCGATATCCGTAGTATGCGCCCCGCGAGCCCGCATTGCCGTGAAGGCCTCGTGGCCAGGCGTGTCCAGGCAAGTGATGACGCGCCCGTCGTAGTCGATTTGGTACGCCCCAATATGCTGTGTGATTCCGCCCGCCTCACCCGCCTGCACCTCTGTATCACGGATCGCGTCTAGCAGAGAGGTCTTGCCGTGGTCGACGTGGCCCAGGATTGTCACAACTGGGGGCCGGGCCTTGAGCTTCGCAGGGTCCTCGTCGGCGTACAGGCGCTCCCAAAGCAGCGTTGGCCCGCCTTCAGCGAAAGCCTCATCAAGCGCTGGCGTTTCCTCTCGAGGATCGAATCCCAGTTCCTCGGCGACGATTGCTCCCGTCTCGTAGTCGATCTGCTGATTGATGTGCGCCATCACGCCAGCATTCATCAGCTCCTTGATCACGACGATCGGGCTGATGTCCATCAGCTCGGCTAGCTGACGCACCGACAGAAAGATCGGAATCTCGACGACGACCCTCTCCTGCACCTGTTCACTCATGTCAACATACCCCCTCAGCCGCTTCCTTGCCCTGCAAAGGTATCGTGGACAGGGGTTGAGGGAGCTCGGCGGCATACTCTCTCATCTGCGCTTCAGCTTCAGCGCTGAGCAGCACTTGCAGTGCACGCTCCAGTTGCTTACGCCCCAGTGCCTTCTCCCAGCAACTGGGCTGTGCACACAGGTAGGCCCCTCTTCCGTTGCGCTTGCCTGTCTCGTCTATCATCACGGCGCCCTCGGGCGTGCGCACCACCCGGACCAACTCGCGCTTGGCGCGATCAGTACGGCACGCAACACACGTGCGGTGGGGAACGTGTTTGCGTCGCCGAGGCCGTCTACTCACCGCTGCACCACTTCCTACAGCTCCTCCCACTCTTCACCAGCCGCTTGCTCTGATTCCCGCTTGCGCAGTCGCCTGGCAACGACCATTCCAGCAGCTTCGTCAAACACCAGCTCGCGACGGCGACTTCGATCTTGCCGGCGCTTCTCGGCCTTCTCAGCGTCCTC
>JAUVSX010000301.1 GCA_030596915.1 Chloroflexota bacterium
CGCGAGAAACGCCGACGGTGGGTCAGGAAAGGTGCGAGGTGGGAAGCGGCGCCCGGTAGCCGGGCATAGGCTTCGGCGATCGTGAAACTCGGGCACGAGAAAGGAGAGGGATGGCAAACAAAGCTAGAGTACTGGAGCTCCTGGAGCGGGGGTACAGCGCAGAGGCGGCGCTCGTCGCCGGGCTGCCGGACGAGGAACGGTCAAACCCTGGAACGTGGGGGCGTTGGTCGGTCAGAGACACCGTCGCGCACAACGCCGCATGGAAAGCCCACCTCGCCGACGGCCTCGCCGCCGTTTCCGAGGGACGAGAGCCTACCAGCGCGGCCGACTATGAGCATCACAGCGAGGTCATCATCGGCGAGCACCACTCCAAGCCGTGGTCGGAGATCGAGGCGTTTGCAGAACAGGCTCATCGGGCCCTTGTGCGGCAGGTAGGCCTGCTGAACGACGAGGAGCTGGACAGCCTGGAGCTGTTGCCCTGGCGGGGCGACCGCCCCCTCTGGCGAGTCGCGCTCGGAACCGGTTTCAATCACCCACTGATCCACATCTCAGACTACTACAAGCAGCGTGGGGACATCGAGCAAGCAGCCGAGGTGATCAGTGAGCTGGCCACGGCTGTCGTGGACCTCGACGACAGCCCTGACTGGCAAGGCCTGGTCAAGTACAACCTTGCGTGCCGGCATTCCTTGCTGGGCGAGAAGGGACCGGCGATCGACCGCCTCCGGCAGGCGCTAGACCTCAACCCGGGGCTGCTGGACTGGTCGAAGGAGGACCCCGACCTGGAGGCGATCCGAGGTGAACCGGCCTGTCGGGCGTTGTATGAGAGCCACGCGCACCCCGACGCGTAGGCTGGTGCCCGTCACCAGGCGCGACCTCCAGCGTCCCTCGCCTCTCAAGAAGTCGCCACCTTGTATCTCCGAGCAGTGGACAATTGTCCAGCGCTGAGCCCCGGCCGACCAGGCGCCGCCGCGCTTGAGTCGACAGCTATTCCTCACTGGCTTCGTGAGTGACGAGGACGCGAGTAAACGCAGTGCGACACGGCGAAGCTCGGGGAAACTCGCTCACGAGGGCTATCGCATCTTGCCGGCAGCTATCCACACACTGCCCGCAGTAGGCGCAGCGGTCCTCGAAGTGTACCAGACGAAACCGGTGTCGGCCCTCGCGCTCGAGTTCCAGCGCGAAGGCGGGACAATCGCGCACGCATAGGCCGCAACCCACGCACAGCTCCGCGTGTACGACGCCCCTGCCGCGGTAGGCCTCTGCGAGCACGGGGGGCTCAGATGGGAAACGCACGGTTGCGCGCCGGGCGAAGAGCGTGCGCACGAGCTCGGGCAACAGATGGGCAAGCGAGCTGCGGCGAGACACCGTCTAGCCTCCGACCAACACGACGACAAGCAGTTGCACGAGCGCCAACGGGGCCAGAACCCGCCAGCCCATGGTCGCCAACTGGTCGATGCGCAGCCGCGCGTACAGGACGCCCGTGACCGAGAGGGCGAGCAAGACGAGCAGACACTTCACACCAAACAAAGTCACTCCAGAAAGAGAAATCCCGCCTCCGCTGCCGCCCAGGAAGACGTCGACGAGCAGGAAGATGCCGACGACGGTCTTCACCTGCAGCGAGAGATGCCAGAGCGCAAGCTTGCGGCCGCTGAATTCAGTCAAGGGACCAGCGCCGATCTCTGACTTGGCCTTGGGAATGTCGAACGGCGAGCGCTTCAGCTTGCCGATCAACCCAATGAAAGCGAGCACGAACCCGATGGGCTGCACGAGCAGAGTCCACAATCCACCTGACTGTGCCCCCGAGATGCGCGACACCGACCAAGACCCGACCAGAATCGCGGGGCCAGCGAGCGCCATAAGGAACGGAACCTCGTATGCGAAGTACTGGAGAAGCGCCCGACTTCCGCCGACGACACTGAAGACGCTGGCCGAGAGCCACCCCGCGAGGAAGTACGCCAGTGCCGGGAGGCTTAGCAGGAACAGAACGACGATGAGATCGCCCTCGAAGGAGGTGACCACGTACCCGCCCACCGGAATGTGGAGCGCGGCTGTAAGCACCGCGGCGAGAGACACCATCGGGAGCAGAGCACACGCCCGCTCGTGGGCGCCTACGGGCAAGACATCCTCCTTGGCGAGCAGTTTGACGAAATCGGCAAAGGGCTGGAACCAAGGTGGCCCCACTCGTCCCTGGAAACGTGCGGTGACGCGCCGGTCGATCCAATGGAAAGCGAGGGCGCAGACGAAGAGGAACCCGAACCCAGGGAAGACAAGGATAGTCAGTACGGCCGACGCCACATCTCTCACATTCTGCCCCCGGACCGCCTAGCCACTGCGTTACACCAACCAGCCATCGCTCACCGATCCGCACACGCGATACACAGGTCCACGCCCGCGAGTATCGTGGGCACGTCCGCGGTGTGAACACCACGCAATTGGTCCTTCAGGGTCGCGAGCGTCGGCAGGGTCGGCGTGCGGATCTTGACCCGTGCGGGCCGATCGCTGCCATCGCTGCGGATCACGTAGAGCAACTCGCCGCGCGGCGCCTCGCAACGGCTGATGACCAATCCAGCCGGCACGCGACGCGGAGCTCGGCTCGCCAGGGGTCCCTCAGGAAGCTTGTCCAGGAGCTGCCGGCACATCCCCATACTCTCGACGATCTCCAGTGCCCTCACCATCGTTCGCGCCCACACGTCCCCCTCGTCGGCAGTAATGACGCGGAAGCTGAGTTCGTCGTAGACAGCGTAGGGCTGATCACGCCGGATGTCCATCGCCACTCCGGACGCTCGCGCGACGGGTCCGACTACGCAGTAGCGCTGCACCTGCTCCTGCGTGAGGCAGCCGACGCCGCGGGTGCGTGCCTGGAATGTGCGCTCGTGTTGGATTACACCGAGGAACATCTCCATCTGCCGCTCCAACTCGTCCAGCCGGGCGTGTATTGCAGGAATATGATCATTCTCGATGTCGATGCGCACGCCGCCAATGGCATTGACGGCGTGGGCTACACGCCCACCTGAGAGATCCTCCATGATGTCAAGGACGATTTCGCGGTCGCGCCACGCGTACATGAACACCGTCGTGAACCCGATATGCTCGGCCAGGACGCCGAGCCAGAGAAGATGGCTATGAATGCGCTCCAGCTCGCAGAGAAGTGTGCGGACGTAGAGGGCTCGTCTGGGCACCTCCAGCCCGAGCAGCGCCTCGACGCCCTGGCAGTATGCCGTCGTGTGGATGTGGGAGCAGATGCCACAGACTCGCTCCGCGATGTGTACGTTCTGCACGTAGCTGCGATCCTGGAAGAGGCGCTCCAGGCCGCGATGGACGTAGCCGATGCGCAAGGCACTCTCGACGATACGCTCGCCCTCCACCGTCAACAGGAACGAGAGCGGCTCCTTGAGCGCGGGGTGCTGTGGACCGATCGGGATCGTTATGCGGCTCACACATCATCCCCTGTAGGCCGGCGCAGCGGGGGCGGGCCTTCCCAGTCGTCAGGCAGGAGCAGCGATGCGGCCACCGGATGGCCGTCGAACACTACGCCTAGCATCTCGGCTACTTCCTGCTCGTAGAAGATAGCACCCGGGATGATCCGGGCCAGGCTCGCGATGTGTGGACCGTCCCGCGGCAGTGAAGTGCGCAGCGTGAGCCCGCGGCGATCCCAGAAGTGGTAGAGCAGCACGATCTCGAGGCCCGTGTCTTCGGCCGTGATCGTCGAGAGATGGGTCACCCTGAAGCGGCCCACGAGCACATCGACCGCGCGCCGGAGGCATTCGGCGGGTACTGCTATGCACGTCTCATCGATCGGAAGGTACTCAGCATCGAGCGATGGCGCAGAAAGAACCTCCCTGAGAGCCTGCAACAGAAGCTCGACGTTCACTCGATCGTCTCCAGAAGCTGCAAGATGCCTTCGATGATCGCTTCGGGTCGCGACGGACATCCAGGGATGTAGATGTCGACTGGTAGCACCTGGTCGATCCCGCCCAGCACATTGTAGCCGCCGCGGAAGATCCCACCGGAGCAACTGCACCCCCCGACGGCGACCACCCACTTCGGGGCAGGGATCTGTTCGTAGATGCGGCGAAGTCTGGCGCGCGACTGGCGTGTGACGGGACCCGTGCACAATAAGATGTCGGCGTGACGGGGTGATGACTCCTTCAGGATGCCCAGTCGCTCGACGTCGAAGCGCGGTGTCAGCGTGTCGACGATCTCGATGTCGCACCCGTTGCAGCCGCCGCTATTGAAGTGCAACACCCAGGGCGACCGGCGCCGTGCCCAACGAATGATAGCCCCAACAGTGCCAGCTCCCTTCACGCGTCGTCCCTTCTGGTCAGCACCAGCACAGAAATAACGATCCCGAACACGTAGAATAGACCCACCGGCCGCGCGCGGCCGCCCGGAGGTAACGTCGAAATCACGATCGTCGCCAGATGAAGCAGTCCGAACATGAGCGCAACCTGGAAGAACGCGTGGTATGCGAGCTGCGCCTCGGGGGGCAGTAGGTCCTCTCCACAGGCGTACGGCTGCCGCTTGCCCGGATACTCCTCACCTTTGGCAGCCAAGGCTCCGCCTACACGGTAGAGGCCGTATACCAGCGCCATGAATGCGCACGCGGCGACCGGCGCGCTCAACAACACTTCTCTAATCATCTCCCTCCGTCTCCGCGGTCATCTCCCTAGCGCAAGTAGATACTCACCGGCGCCCGCTGTCCAGGTCAGCCAGGGCCCTGGGAGAAGCCCGATAGCGAGCACAAGCGTAGCCAGTGCGACGATTGGGAACGCCATCCAGGCCGACACGCGGATGCGCCCATCGCTGAGTTCCACATCCCCTTGTACGTTGGCC
>JAUVSX010000128.1 GCA_030596915.1 Chloroflexota bacterium
ATTAGACACCCTGTCAACCATAGTGATCACCACAAGCCCGGTGGCCGTCCCTGCCCGAGCGCTTCGCCACGGCCATGCAGTGGAAACCTGACAGGTTTTCGAGAACCTGCCCGCCAGGGCAGGCGTGCGCCGATGATCGAACACGCAGAAACCTGTCAGGTCTTCGGCTTCCCGCTGACTCGCTGGCTCGCTGACTCGCTGAATCGCTGAATCGCTGACTCGCTCCCTACACCTCCTCTGCGAAACGGTGGCTGTACCGCACGAACACCAGATACCCCACAATCAGGACGATCAACGATGTGACGGCTGTGCGTAGCAGGAAGTCAAGGCCCGTCGGCGCGCCCCAGTAGAGCAGGTCGCGGTAGGAGGCGATGATCGAGGCCATTGGATTGAGGCGGCGAAGCCAAACCTGCGCGTTGAACGTCACCCCCCACAGCGTGACCTGTTCCGGGACGATCTTGATGGAATAGAACACCGGGGTAAGGAAGAACCAGGCCAGCATGACGACCCCGAGGATGACCTGCGTGTCACGGAAGAACACATTGAGCGTGGCGAGGAGGAAGGATACACCCATGGTGAACGCTATGTGGATCAACATCGTGATCGGCAGGAGCAGCACGTACCAGGTTGGGCGAACGCCGAAGAGAAGTGCCAGGCCGAAGAACAGGGGTAGGGCGATCAGGAAGTTAACCAGGTTCGCCAGCATCAGGGAGATCGGGAGCACATCGGGTGGGAAGTAGACCTTCTTGATCAGGTGCGCGTTGTTCACGATGCTGCCGGTTGCCTGGATCACCGTGTCGCTGAAGAAGTTCCACGCCAGGAGCCCCGACAGCAGGAAGATGGGGTAGTGAGGGATGTCCGTGTTGCGCAACAGGACGGTGACCAGGATGGTGTAGACGACCATCATCAGGAGCGGGTTGAGCCACGACCAGGCGACACCAAGGAAGGAGTGCTTGTAGCGCACCTTCAGGTCTCGGACGACCAGGTTGCGCACTAACTCGCGGTACTGCCAAACTTCTCGTAGCCTGTGAGCGAGGTTCATTGGGCGGCGGCATCTCCTGCGCGAGCCCGTGCCTGGTATTGCAGCACGCTGCGATAAACAGCCTGCAGCTGTCTGCCAAAACGGTCACGAGAGAAACGATGGGCGGCCCGCTGCCGGAGCGCCGCTCCTAGCTGGGAGCACCGTTCCGGGCTGACGAGGAGGCTCGCGATGGCGTCGGCCAACGCAGTTGGGTCGCCGGACTTGCCGGCATAGGCGCCGAGGTCGCCCAGATACTCTCGGCTGATGGGGGTGTCGAAAGCGATGGTGGGCAGTCCCATCGCCATGTAGTTCAGAATCTTGCCGGCGCCCTCCGTATCTGAGAGCTTGGGGGCCACGGCGATGTCGCCGAGCGCGAGGTGTGCCGGCGCCTCCTCGTATGGCACCTTGCCCGTGAAGGTGATCGTGTCGCTGGTCCCCAGGTCCTCCGCCATCCTACGATGGGTGTCGACTCCTGGGAAGCCCATGATCAGGAAATGGGCATCAACGCCCCGCTGCTTGAGGATGCGCGCCGCACGAATGAGCAGCGGTGTGCCCTGATAGTCGGCGAGCAAGCCCAGGTAGGCGACGACGGGCCGCCCAGCCGGAATCCCGAGGGCGGCTCTGCCCTGCACGATCTCTTCGGGCGTGAGCAGACGGGGGCGAAACGCGTTGAGATTCACGCAGTCCGGCAGGGGGTAGACGCGCGGGCTGCCGCCGAGATTGCTGTCCACGAGGTGGGCGCCCTGTTGGGTGCTCGTGACGACGGCGTCTGGAAGTTGCTCGATGCGCAGTTGCAGCAGCCTGACCCACTGGTGCCACGGGCCCGTAGGATTGAGGAAGTGGTGGTCGACCATCTCACTGGCAAGGCTACCCTGGAAATCGAACACAAGCGGCACACGGAGAAGCCGGCTCAAGAGACGCCCAATCAGCGCACCGTCGTACAGGTGCCCGTGGACGATGTCGAAGCGACGGCGCAGAATTACCTTGACCCCAGTCCAGGCCAGGAACACGTCGAAGGCGATCTTGTGGAGTGACGAACCAACCTCATACTCGGCGCGCCAGGGGGTAGGACGCGTGCGCACGATCTCCAAGTCAGGCAGATCGCGCCCCAGGTAGTAGGTGATAAGGGTCACGTGATGGCCCAGAGCCTGCAGCACCCGCGCCTCCTCCAGTATTCGGACGTGGCAGCCGTAGTCGAGGAAGAAGGAGGTGGGAGCGACCATCAGGATACGATAGCTTTCGGTCAATCTGCCACCCTGATCGAGATCGGGGCACGTTGAGGTCACGACTGGCGCGAGGTATCGGGACCTTTCTTGAGACGCTGGACCATCCGATCCCCAAAAAACAGCCGGCCCATCTGTTCGCCTGATGTGGGTACGTCCCCCATCGGGGCGACTCTCTCGGCGCCCCACATGCCCCTGTTGCGTTCCTCGATCCAGCGCGCTCGCGCGTCGACGGCCTTCGCGAGAGTCGCCTCGAGTTCTTCCGCATCGCCCTTGGTCAGGATCTCGCGCAGCCGGATCAGCTCGGTCAGGAGTCGATTCAGCCGCAAGAGCACGTTCGCGCGATTGTGGTGCAAGTAGGCGTAGTCGAAGTAGGCTTCGTCGACGGCCTCGGTAGCCACGGCGAAGCGCCGACCAGCGAACTTTCGCATTTCGTGCCAGCCGGGGGTGTCAACCGTCGCCAGGAGCAGGGCGACGGTCAGGAGCCCGGGCAGCTCCTCCACGCCGGCCTGCATCCCATCGTGTTCGGTCGCGTCCATGAAGAAGGGCTGTGCCCCCAAGGTCGCTGCCAATTCGGTAAGCGTGTTGACCACCGCTTCCGTCGTGCCCAGCGGCGTCGTGAAGCAGTACAACGCGCCCCGAAGAAGGTCGGCGCTGGCATCGCCCACGTCCGTCACGGGCTCCCGCACACGCGCTGGATTGGGGATGATGTGGCCGCCAGCGAAGTGCACGTTCCGGGGAAGGAGCTCCTTGGCCCAGGCCATGACGGGAGCCTTGAGGCGTGTGGTGTCGGTGACGAGGCAGCCAGGGCGGAGTCCGGGCGCAATCGTCGCGAAGGCGTCACGCACGTACGAGAGCGGTATCGCGATGATGACCAGGTCAGCGTCCTGGGCAATCCGATCTAGCCTGCGCTGTACCTTGTCGAAGGCGCCCCTCGAGCGCGCAAGCTCCGCCTTCACGGGTTCCAGGTCAAAGCCCGTGATCTGAGGAGGCTTCTCCTGCGCCTTCAGTGCCAGGGCGACGGAGGCGCTGATTGCGTTAGTGCCGATCACGGCGACTCGCTCGAAGCCCATCTGAGATATCCTCCTAGGTCGCTAGTTCACGCTGTCGGCCGCCTGCAGCGCGATCAGCGATTCATCCTCTTCCATCTGGGCGGCGTCCAGTCGGTCCCGGTGTCGCCGGATCAGCGCGACCGTGCGATCGGAACAGCCGGCCTCCTGGGCCCACCGCGCTCCGACCTCGGCGTGCCGGACGTGGGCGGTCAGAGAATGGCGCCACCCCTTGGGCTGGTCGCCGACCCTGCACGGCTCGTCCAGTGTAAGGCGCTCCAGCAGCCGTGGTGCGAAGCGGCCCCTCAACACCGCTGTTGCCCTGACGCGCGGCGGGCACGGAGCGGCCGCCTGCCCCACGTCGTGCAGCAGGGCCGCGGTCAGGAGGTCGATGTCGAAGTGGCCTGCCTGGCGGAGGGCTCGGTAGACTGCGAGCGCGTGGCGTTGGTCCTGGCTCTCCTGCCGGCTGAAAAGCGCCTGGGCCTCTGGGCCCAGGAGTTGCATCGCCGCTCGAATCTGTTCTTCTGGGACCTGCGGCGTCAGCGCCCGAAAGAACTGGCCTACCCGATAGCGGATCGCCCACACCATGCCCGTCTCAGTAGCCCAGGAGTGCGCTCGCCAGGAAGCGGTTGATGGGTCCCATCAGCAATCCCAGTACCCCAACACGTGAAAGCCCAAACAGCACCAGCATAAGCGCGGGTCTGGCGTACCGCTCCAGACGGTCGAGGGAATCTGCCCACTTGCCCGGCAAGACCCAACCAAGGATGCGCGACCCATCGAGGGGCGGGATAGGGATCAGGTTGAAGACCATAAGTCCCAGGTTGATGAACACGAACTGAAGGAGGACGTTGTTCACACTGAGCGATTCTGTCCAATACGGCTCCAACAAGCCCAGACGGAATGGGATAGCGGCCAGCAACGCGAGGAGGAAGTTCGACATCGGACCGGCTACGCTCACGAGCGCCCAACTGCGGCGCATGGGTGCCCGCAGGCGGTATGGAGCTACCGGCACCGGTTTCCCCCATCCGAAGCCAGCCAGAACCAACATAATAGTCCCGATGGGGTCCAGGTGGGCGAGCGGGTTGACGGTCAGCCGGCCAAGGCGGGCTGCTGTGTCGTCACCCAACTGGAATGCGGCCCAGGCGTGAGCGAATTCGTGGATGGGCATGCTCGTCAGAAAGATGATCGCCATCGTGATGAGCCAGTTGGGGTCTGTTAGTCGCGACATAGTCCTGCTTTCGTAGCTGCTGTGGAGATGCGGCGCATTATAGCACGGGGAAGCGATTCAGCGAATCGGGCAAGTCGACGGAGTTGGGAGGCGTGATGGGCAAGTCGATTATGTAGATGTCGCGGGTCTATGTGTGGGCGGCGAGAAGGGCCGTCGACTTGCTTGGCAGAACCTGCGGTGCTGGATGAGACTGACGAGGGGTTCGACTTCCGCGGTTCTGCACGGCGGCGGGAAGCTCTCACCGTCCTCCGGGGCGTCGCTGATGAGCCGCCTCGTGCAGAGCGCCGCAAAGGACTGGCAGTCCTGCGGGCGACGGATTCGCCGAGTGCTCGCCCCCGACGAACCGCGGAGGCGGTCATAGCGAACCCACACCGCCACGGCTGTGTCGAGAGCATCTGACTCAGTCCTGGCCCGCGCCTACAATGGCGACAGTAGCTGGGCCGGCTGGTGGGCCTCTTCAGCCTGGCCCCCCCCTTTCCCGTCCGTGGAAGTGCCCACAGTCGCGCCCGTGACGTTGGTTGGCGGATTGAGCTCAACACCCGACACCATTCCCGGCCAGATAGGCGAGCCTAAGTCCGAAGCGAGGAAGACCTCCCCCATCGCGTACGGGCTGGGCCTGACCGTTGCGCTAGCGGCTACCGTCAACGTTGCCTACGCCCCTTGGGATGCCGCGAACGACCCCCTCGTCGGCTATCTCTCCGACAACACCCGCATCAGGTGGGGGCGTCGCCGGCCCTGGCTGCTCAGTCGCAGGCTCCCGATTGAGCGCGAGGGAGTTCCAGAGAGCATGGCGCGGGAAGCTCCCTGAGAAGGCAATGCAATGTAGCGGACTCTGCTAGCCAGCAAACTGCACATTCCGCGGACGCGGCGGGAGTTGGTCCATCGCCCGCGGCTGGTGGCGCGATTGGACGCTGGCCTTGAGGGCGAGCTTACCTTCGTCTCCGCGCCGGCCGGCTATGGCAAGACGACTGTGGTCGCGGATTGGGTCGGAAGCTCCGGGTGCCGGTGGCCTGGCTCTCCCTCGATGAAGCGGACAACGACCTGACTCGGTTCCTCACCTACCTGATCGCCGCCCTGCAGCGGACCGACGCGGGCATAGGCGTCGACATCCAGGCTGCCTTGGCGGCGGCCCAGGCGCCGCTCGCTGGGATACTGCTGACCAGGCTGGTCGCCGACATCGCCGGTTGGCTGACAGGGGCCGTCGAGAGTTCGTCCTGGTCCTCGACGACTACCCCGTGATCTTCGCCCATCCGGTGCACGAGGCTCTGAGTTTCCTGCTCGAGCACCTGCCGGAGCCGATGCATCTTCTGGTCGTCGACCGCTTGACCCCTCTGCTCCTCGATCAGCCGAAGTAACTCCGGCGGTGACAGCTCACCGCGGGCGAGGGTCACATCGACCAGTGCGTGTCCCAAGAGAGGGCCCTGCTTCTCTAGAACTCGTCGGGCGACTTCCTCGGCGCCTACGATGTCGCGGGCCTGCAGGAAGCCCCAATGGCTGTACCGTTCCCAGTTCCAGCACTCACGAAAGGATTTGGCCGCCCCGCCTGGAATGTCTTGGAGCAACTCCCAGGTCGACTGGGCCAGCGCGACGTATGTTCATAGCCTACCTGTAGCTGTGAACAGGCAGAGCACAGGCAGCCGCAAGAAGCCCAAGCTGTCGAGTCGTGCTGACCTCACTCGCTCCTTAACCCACGCCAGCCAGTCGGGGTCAACAGCGGCGTCGACCGTGAAGGTGCGCCGGTACGCCCAGTCGCGCTCGGCCACCCACATCACCTGCTTCTGTTTGTCGGCCACGAAGGGATCCGGGATCTGGCCCGCGCTCAGCAGATCGACGTGCACGCTTCCGGGCACCTGCGCGGGAGGCCATTCCCCTGAACCGGTTTGGCGAAAGTGCCACTCACCAGTCAGTGTTTGGATGTGCATCTATTTCTCCCATCGCTCTAGATGATGCGTTCGCATCTTGAGACACTGTCTTGCCGTACAAAGAAGACACGGCTGCGCGCTCAGTATCGGCCGTGGCCCTCCCACGCGCGGATGACAGCCCAATAGCTCTCGATCGGCACGTCGCGTTGCACCGCGTTGGATGCCCCGAGCACGAAGCCGCCGCCAGCCTTGCAATCGAGCAACAGCTCACGCGTGCCTGCGTACACCGCCTCTGGCGAGCCCTTCACCAGCAGCCCGCAGTCCACGTTGCCGCAGAGACACAGCCGATCTCCGACCTGCTCCTTGACCTTGCGGATGTCCATGCCGGCCACGGGGTCGATCGCCTGCAGCGCGTGGATTCCACTGTCGGCGATCTCTTCGACGTAGCGACCGACGTCCCCGTCGGTGTGCAGGATGGCGTAGCATCCCATGCCTCTGATTCCCTCAGCCCACTCCCTGAGATAGGGAAGGACGAAGCGCTCCATCTGCTCAGGGTTGAAGTAGGGCCCGCGGTTGTCGGCGATGTCCGAGGCGGTGCACATCGCCTCGATGCCCAGGTCGCGGAGCCGCCGGGCCGTCTCCAGACCGCCCTCAAGGACCTGGCGGGCCATGTGGTAGATCTCCTCCGGTGCATCGAACAGCTTGTAAGCGAACTCGACGTAGCTGCTCGCCCCTGGCATGGCCATCACGCCACCACTGATGCCGACGAGCATCAGGTCGCCCACCCCGATCTCCTGAAGCACCTCCACCTGGCGGAAGCGCGCTTTCTCTGGCAGCCAGTAGTAGGCGGGAACACCCGGTGCGATCTCCCAGTAGCCGGTGGGAATCGAGAGCGCCGCGAAGTGCAGCCGTTCTGCGGCAGACAGTAGGATCTCGGCATTGGCATACAGCGCCCGGTTCTGGCCAGCCGCGGGTAGTGCGGCGAACTCCTCACCGAGAATCACATGCCGCGAGGACACCTGATCCCAGGCGTGGAACTCGATCTCCCAGATCGGAACGGCTCGAGGCGGCTGGCGGCACTCCAAAGCAGCTCTCATGTCGTCTCTGCGCACAAGAATCTCCCTTCCTCAAGGCTCGGTGGGAGACTGCACGAGGCAGCGCGACGGCAGCAGAGTCCAGCCTATTCGAGCCAGGTCTCGAAGACCGTGGCTACGTTCTCTGCGCTGACTCCGATGCCCCACTCGCATTGCGCGAAGACGCCGCCCCGACCATCGTCAAGCGCGGCGCGGACGCGGCGCACCGCGGCGCGCACGTCGTCGGGGCTGCCGAAAGGCAGGATGTCCTGGCGGCTGATCTCGCCCCAGAAGGTGATCTGCCCCCTGAATCGCCGCCCTAGCTCCTCGATATCCATGCAGAATAGCTGTGAGTTCACCGCATCGACGCCGATCTCGACCAGGTGTGGGTAGATATCGGTGATGTGCCCGTCGGAGTGGAAGAAGGCCAACTTGCCCGCGCTGTGGATCAGGTCGCAGTAGTCTTTGTAGAGCGGCTTGAACAGGGACTTCCACTGCGCGGGGGAGATCAGCA